>NZ_MPPI01000032.1 GCF_001895925.1 Phormidesmis priestleyi ULC007
TGAATTCAATCCGAATCATGCTAACAACCTCTTTTCTCCTGCTCTAGAACAAACCTCATCTTATCGTTGATGCGGGAGAACAATCCAAAAGTCCATTTCTCAATCGTGGCGAGTATACTAATGGCTGGGCTATTCAGCCAAGAACTGAAGAGGGTGAAAGATTTTTCAGAATAGAAGATTGGAAAAAAGTCCTTGGCTCCTTGGCATTTGGTTTGCCAATCAATGAAGAGAGGCAGTTTTCACCTACTTTTCGTAGTTTAATTTCTTACTCTATTCGACCAGGGAAAGATGCATTTTCCACTCCTTTTGAATATTTTAGAAAGCAACCGGAGTGGGAGAAGCAGGTTTTTAACACCTTTTTGTTGGGTCTCTCTTGGGAAGACGCAAGTGATTGGCAAGGGATCAAAGAACAAGAAAAGCTCCTTGATAGCCTTAAGAAATTGAAGAAAACCAACCAAACTGGTGTTGCAACAAGGGTTCTTGGTTCTCTTGGTGAGCTAGAAGCTGCCAGAGTTAGAGTTGAACAGCAGCTTCAGAGGAAACGAGATGCACTCGGTAACTTCCATGTATACCCTCAGTACAACGAACTACAGCAAGAAGCAGATCTCCTGACTGCTGAAATTCACGATGTTACAAATGAAAACTTGTTCAATCGTCAATTATTAACCTTCTATCAATCCAGCCTTGAACAAGAAGGTGAGCCATCTCAAAATGACGTAGTTCGGCTATATGAAAGTGCTGGCGTTGAGCTTCCTGGCTTAGTAAGTCGTCGCCTTGAAGAAGTAGAAACTTTTCATCACCAAATTATTGAGAATCGACGTGAGTTTCTAGCAACAGAAGTTCAGCGTCTTAGACGGGCTATTACTGAGCTAGATAATATTACTAGAGGAAAAACTGAGCAACGCGCTTCTAGACTTGAAGTGTTGCAAACTCATGGTGCTTTAGAGGAATATACGAGACTCCAAGAGTTATATTTAGAGACCCGATCTAGTCTTAATGATATCAACCAGCGTATTGATGAACTGCGAAAGGTTGAAGAGGGGAAAAGTTCATTAAGAATAGAAAAGGAGCTACTAAAGCAGAGAGCACGGCGAGACTATGAAGAACGTCATACTCAGGCTGAACGAGCGATCTCATTATTTAATTCAAACTCGCAAGCTCTTTACGATGCCCCAGGCACTCTCGCCATTAATGTAGGCCCAAATGGCTTTCAATTCAATGTGGAGATCGAACGTGATCGCAGTGAAGGTATTGGAAAGATGAAAATCTTCTGTTATGACCTGATGCTTGCACAACTCTGGTCACAGCGTAATCCATCACCAAATATTCTTATTCACGACAGTACGATCTTTGATGGGGTCGATGAACGGCAACTAGCTCTAGCTCTTGAACTAGCTACTAGAGAGTCAGAACGTCTTGGTTTTCAGTACATTTGCACTCTTAATTCAGATATGATTCCTTCGACAGAATTTTCACCTGAATTTAACTTCGACTCTTTTGTGAGGCTGAAGCTTACTGATGATGAGGGTGGAAATCTGCTTGGAGTGAGTTTCTAACAGTCAACATCGTTTATATCTTTTAATGCACTTGGAGATGGTATGAGGACTAAAACTTCGTCGGTGCAGAAGTTATCAGTGGAATGCACAAGCTACCCGCTGCCGCACAACTTTGCCACTATGCAGCAATCCCAGTTACGATCGCGCAACCCTACCTCGTTCAACTTAAAGCCGCCGCTTTTGGAGCGGGTGCGCCCCTTAACATTCCTTCTGTGCTGAGATCCTCATCGATCGCTTCCCAATGAAGTCCATAGCCACCCCCGCATATTTCCCATTTTGCTCGTTGTTCAGGCGTAGCATTCAGCAGTCTTGGATACCACACTAAAGGCACAGTAATCGTACGCCCATCTATCAAATCAACGCTAATTGTGTCTTCAGTGAAGTAGACATTCTTAACTCTCTCGTCCGATCGAATCGCCAAAATACCCATTCCAAGCCTCCAATAAAATTTTCTGATTCTCTTGCACTACAGCCTGCACTTTCCGTAGTTCTTTTGCACTGAATCCAATATTGTTTGCCAAGCTGACGGGTTCTAACCAAAACTTAGCTGTTAAGTTATCGCGGTCAATGTGTGCGTGTGGTGGTTCATTTGGTTCATGGCTGTAGAAGTAGAAACGGTAGGAACCGACTCGCAAAACTGTGGGCATATCCTAGAATTATACTCAAGTCCTTCAATCTAAGAGCATGAGGACGATCGCAATCAAGTCTGGTTGAGTGTGAAGCCGAGTATGTTGCAAAAAGCCTTAGTTCATCTCAACGCGACAATCATACTTGACTAATTAGAGCAAATGTACTATCTTTACTTCAATCGTTTTCTCGTGAGAAGCAAAAATGGCGAAATTTTCCTACACAATTCTCTATGTCAGAAATGTTGCTCAATCGGTTGCTTTCTACGAGCAGGCATTTGGATTGAAGCAAAAATTCATAGATGAAAGTGGGCAATATGCCGAGATGGAAACCGAGACAACGACGCTTGCTTTTGCCGCAAATGACCTTGCAAAATCAAACCTTCCGCAGGGGTTTCAAGAAAACAGTCGATCGAGTCTACCCACTGGGATGGAAGTAGGTTTTGTCACAGACGATGTAGCAGCCGTCTTTAAGATTGCGATCGAGACGGGTGCTGACATTGTGGTAGAACCCAAAGTTAAACCTTGGGGACAAACCGTTGTCTATGTTCGCGATTTGGATGGCATTCTGGTTTCAATCAATAGCCCAATGTGAGTCTTGTCGATCGACTCACATAAGGGTTTACATTCAGCGAATCGTAGTAGACCTCGCGACTTAATCAGTTCCGCCCCAACTCCAGACCGGGTTGCCGCGCTGCACCGATTTTTTTAGAATCGCGCTGGTCAGTCCATTTGCATCGCTCATTCCCGTCATGTCGAGAATCAGATAAGCATTTCCTCCAACAAATCGCATTCTTAAATAGGAGTGCGCTGAGAAGGGTTCGTTGCCTGATTTAACAATTCGAGCGGTGGCTTTGCACTGTCTATATTGTGGTTTGAGTTTAGCGACCCAGGTGACACTAAAGTCATCGCTATTTGCGATCGTAAATCCATTGGCGATCGTGCTCAAATTCGCCTTACCGTCGATCGCATAGCTACCTTCACGATAAGGCTGTGGGGTTTCGGTCACGACTACGTTTGTAGGACAGCGAACCCTGGGATCTTGAGTATCGATCGCTTTAAAGACCTGAAGCTCAAGATTGGTAGCTTGGGCAGGAAGGCTTGATAGCAAAGACGCGGCAATGCTAATTCCTAAGATGGAAGAGAAAAGTTTCATAAACGGTGCATCGAAAACGGGTAATAGTTGAAGCTTCACTAGCCAAACGCCGAACTTCGGAATCAATTTTCAGAGGAGCCATAGTGTTCTAACCAATCAAAGATTTCGTCAAGCTGGGATAGGGTGACAAATCCATATTTCCAGAGAATCATCGGCAACAGGGTAGGGGTCTGCTCAGAGTGTTGCAGCGCAAACACGATCGCCGCTTGAGAAATTAAAAGTTCCTCAGTCAAAAATTTAATTAGAGGATGATTGGTCGAAACATCCATCTTTAACACTCGTCTCTAAACTATTAAACAGGTTTCAGGACAGACCCGAAAGTAATGTGACATTATACGATTGAAAAGCAATAATGTTACCTTGATCACTTAGCAACCTTCAGTGCGAGGCACCGCCGTGACTGTAACTAATGCCGCAACTAATTTATATCTTCCAGATGCCAAACTGACTCAACCCGCAGTGAGCGCGATCGACGAGTTTGCCAAATCGAGCTTACCGGGTGTTTGGGCATTTTTAGACAAAGCGACGATCGTGGCAGACCTGCGATCGCGGGTGAATGATCCGGTTCAGATTAATCAGGGCGGACAACCGTTTTGCGGCCCGGCGGCGGTGTTGTTTGAGTTGGTACGAAAACAGCCGCTCCGCTATGTGCGAATTTGTCAGAGTCTGTTTGAAACGGGCTATTTTCAAGCCGCCAGTCATTGGATCTCGGCCTCGAATGAATTGCGACAAGCCAGCCGAGGTGACCTGCATATGAGTCAGGTTGACTGGATGGTCTTGGCCACGTTGCGGCAGTCAGAAAATTTGCTGTTTCCAGTTGAGCCAAATGCGCCCGAAATGATTCGTAACCTGGCAGGAATGACAAAATCGTGGGAGATGCGCGGCTGGATCAAAGAGATCTTAGGCTACCGCAAAAGTGAATATTATCACGCTTATTTGATGAATGACGTGAGCGCTCTTAACCAGGCAGCGGCTGCAATTCAATCGGGAGGGGTGGCATTTGCGCTGATCACGGCTGAAGGAATGCTGCAAACCAATCCGCCGCCGATTCCATTTCCGAGTCATTGGGTGGCGCTGCTAGGCAATATCGCAGTGACGAATAATCAGGTGAGTTTTGATGTTTATACCTGGTCAAAAAAACTGCACCTTGATCTAGACTTGTCATCGTTCAAGAAATATTTTTGGGCGGCGGTGACAGGCATTCCTTAAAGAGAAAATTTTGACTTTTATAGTGCCAATCAAGATCGGCAGAGTTCTAAAGATTTTGAAGTTGTGATACAGGACACGTTTGGTAGTAAGATACTGAACCTATTGGGGTAGTTTTTGTGCCTTAGAGTCCATTAGATTATGCTCTCTAGAAAAATTGAGTTTTAACTTTTGTCAGCGCCATTGGGCATGTTCGTTCACAGCCCTTAGCGGGTCTATCGATCGTTTGAGGAAACTGCTGAATGTTTAGAACGAGCCGTAAATCGTACCGATCGAGCCTGTCATCTTATCAGAGAAAGAAAAAATCTTTGCCTCGCTGGGTGATTTTTAGCGCCATTCCGATCGCGCTAATCACTTTAGAATTATTGGCGCGGCTGATCACAGGTATGATCGGCAAAGCACCCGAATTGACCGCTTTTGATGGCGAACCGTTAAACGTCACCGCTTACCGATTAAACTATCTTGATCAATCTGGCTCACCTTATGATGGGTTGCCCGATCGCGGGCGATTAACCGCCAAGCGCAGTCCTTTAATGGGCTACAAGCTCGTCGGCAATCAAAAAAGTTCGTCTTGGCAAATCAACGAACAGGGGTTTCGCGCCAATCAGCCAGTCACCGCAGTCAAAGCAAAAGACGAAACTAGAATTTTTGTCTTGGGTGGCTCGATGGCATTTGGGCAAATGAGTTCTAACAATCAAAGCACTTTTGCTACTCAGTTAGAAACGCGCCTTAACCAGCAGGTCGCGACTCAGAAGACAAACTCTACCAAGTTTCGTCCTGATGTGTTGCCTTACTTTGCCGATGAGCTAGCCAAAGCGATGGCACTGCCGCCCCGCATTCGAGATAGTCGCTATCGGGTGATTAATGCTGCCGTTCCGGGCTATGCCTCTAGCAATGAGTTATCACAACTTGCACTTCAGATCTTGTCCTATAAGCCTGACTTTATTGTCGTGTTAGATGGCTATGCCGATTTGCTGTTGCCCAGCACTCAAGAAGGAGCCGATATTCCGGGCATTGAGTCTCTGTTAGATAACTCGTTTGGGCATTTCACCACTGCGTTATCAGAGCGGTTTAAGAATTGGATTAGTCAATCATTCTTAATTAAAAGCGTTCAGTATTGGGTGTTGCGTCCGCAAGATTCTCTCAAGCTAGTGATTCCTCCAGCCATTGAGGCAGACGGTTCGCTTTCACAAAAGCTTCCAGCCAACGCCGATGAACTCGATCGCCGAGTGACTCGCTATCGCAATAATTTAGAACAAATTGCGCGATTGACATCAGGGGCAAAAATTCCGATCGTGCTCGCATTGCAGCCCGAAATCACCAGCCGCAGCGCTAACACACTCACACCCCGCGAAAAGAAGGTTCTTGACCAGGTGGGACAAGCTTATCCGCCGCGAGTTAAGGCAGGTTATGCTCGACTTCAGCAGGCGATCGCCCAAGTCAAACAGCAGTTTCCGCAAGGGGTGACGACGCTCAACCTGAATGAAGGCACCAACTTTCAGGGCGAAACGTTTTATGACACCATCCATTTAACCGATGCCGGAAATACTGCGATCGCCGCTCGGCTTTATGACACGATCGCAAACTCTCTGACGCTGCAACCTAAACCCTACGGCAACCAGACCCCACCCGGACGATAGAATCACCAGCACCAACTCGAATCAGTCACCTGCTGACGCGCTAGAAACCCTTGCTTGAGGCTATCAGGTTCTTTCACCATGTCTTCAAACCAGGCTGGAAGACTGCCGCCGTGAGGTGCGTTTTCTGGGGGTTCGATCGTTTCTAAATAAGCCAGTTCGTTAATTTGCGTGGCTCCTTTTGTGACCAGTGGTCTGCGGTCTGGTTGAAGTTGCCGATCCTGCATTTGGCTAAACAGACGGTTTTCTTTCATCAGCCGACTATAAGTGCGGTGAGGAATAAAGTGAATGGGATTATAATCGGCAAATCGCAAAATCAGCACACACGCCCACGAATATCGACCTTCAGTGATTGCCTCAACCACTTGCTTAAACTGCTCAGGACTCATGACTTTGTTCCGCTTTTGAGCAGTGCTACCACTTTGAAAGTGCATGAAGATATCTCCTTTAAGTTGGCTAACTGTTGATGGTGTTGCAGAATCAAGAGTTGAATGCGCTCCTAACCCCACGTCAGTTCGACGAGTTTTCTCGCTTCGGTGTCAGCGGCTTCTGCCCCCTAAATCCCCCATTCTGGGGGACTTTGAATTGGAGTTTTTGACTTAAAGTCCCCCAATTTTGGGATTTAGGGGGCTGCCCGGATGACAATAACTCAACGATTCAATTTCTACATTCAGCAATGCACGGGCTATAAATTAAGACCACTTTTTTGCATTTGTCGAATCGGGTCGAGCAGCATATCTGCAACCGCACGGCGACGAATCACGATTTCGGCAGTGGCAGTTTGACCGATTTTGAGCCGAGTGACTTGAGAAGAAGACCGTCGATCGATCGCAATTTCAACGCGATAAACGGCACCTAATCGCTGATCGACTTTAACATCCGGGGAAATCGTGGTGACTTTACCCGCCACAATTCCATAGTCTTGATAAGGGTAGGCATCAAACTTGATCTGCACCGGGTCGCCCACTTTGACGAAGCCTGCTTCCCTTGTGGGCAATGCTGCGGCAAGAATCAGGGGTGCTGCTTGAGATGCCACTTCGGCGATCGTTTGACCTGATTGCACCATTTCGCCTCGATTACGGACGTTGAGCGACAGCACCACCCCATCGACCGGAGCCTTGAGCGTCAGTTGTTTGATCTCAGCTTGGGCTTGCTGGAGCCGTTTCTGACTCTGCTGAAGTTTGGCTTGAATCTGCGTCTGCTGCACCAACAATTGTTGAATGGTCTGCTGGGCTTGCACTTGAGCATTTTGCCCTTCGGCATAGCGTTGGGTGAGCTGCGCCCGTAAGCCTTGAGACTCAGCGATCGCTTGCTGCAAGTTCGATCGTGAGCGCTGAGAGTCAGCCAGCGTTTGCTGAATTTCGCCCATTTGTTGGGTGATGCCGCGCTGACGATCGCCAAAGTTTTGCTGCGCCTGAAAGAGTTGTTCTCTCGCCAGTGCCCCTTCGTCTACGAGATATTTCAGTCGCGCTAGCCGCTCTTTTTGAGAATCGGCATCGGTTTGCAATTGGCTCAACACCGCTTGACTAGTGACTGCCCGTTCTTCAGCCTGGTTGATGGTAGTGTCTTGACCTGCGATTTTGGCTTGAGCCTGGGCGATCGCGGCCTCTTGAGCGCGAATTTCTGCGTGGGCGATCGCAAGCCGCGTATGAGCTTCTAATTGCGTTTTGTCAATCAGAGCATCGGTTTGCAGCAGTTCTTTTTCATAGCTGGCGCGTTCTTGCCGCAATCCTTCCAGACGATTCAGGGCAATTTCGTTGTCTAATTCTGCGATCGTCTGACCTGCCTTTACCAACTGACCTTCATGGACATAGACACGAGCAATCTTGCCCGAAATGGCAGGGTGAACTTTAAAAGATTCTCCTTGCGGCATTAAACGCCCTTGCGCTCGTCCGACTTCTTCCATTTGGCTGGTCATTGCCCAGGTTGCAAACGCCGCACAGAAGATCACACCGCCCATCACTAAACGATCGGGCAAGGTAGGAGACGGACGATCTAAAACGGTTTGCAGCGATGTAGACCAGCGGCTCGTGAGTGAGGGATTTGCTTCAGGGCGGGTTTGTGGCTCGATCGCCGATTGAGACATCGGTTGAGACATTACCGGACTGGATGCCACCGTACCGCCATAAAGCTGGGCGATTTCAGACTCGATTTCTAGCTCGATCGGGGGCGGCAGATCGCGAAAGCTATGAGCGAACATATCCACTTCGGGGGGGGCAATCAGCAGATTAGAGCGATCGTAAGACAGGGATTCAATACGAATAGTCATGGTAGTTCAACAGGGTATAGAATCAGACATTCGTTAGAGAACCGTTATAGACTTGAGCACAGATTGCAACGGAGCGAAGGAGTGTTGAAACACACTCTGGTAAAAGCATTGAGAAATCACTCATGAGTGTGAAGACAAATTAAAAGATCAACGCGTTGCTGTAACCGAAGTGTTTTAACGGTTCTTGACAAGCGATGTATTGTGCAGAGACTTAACGGATCTGGTAGCGCAACCCCTGTGTATTAAACTTGCTTTATTTCTGTGTCAGAAGTATTTAGGAGCGTTACTTCTCACATCTATGATAGTGTTTCTTGAAAAATTGATTCAAGTATCTTTGCAGATCTTTTTGATCAAATTTAGTATTAGAGATCCTGATATTAAAGATCCAGTTGTTGTTGGGCAAGTTGAGCATAGAGTCCTCCTTTAGCGATCAGTTGTTCATGGGTGCCTTGCTCGACGATAATGCCGCGATCGAGCACCAAAATGCAGTCAGCACTGCGAACAGTCGAAAGTCTGTGGGCAATAATAAACGTGGTGCGGTTATGGCTAATGTGCTGCAAATTCTTCTGAAATCGGCGTTCTGACTCGGTATCGAGAGAACTGGTGGCTTCATCTAAAATTAGAATGCGAGGATTGCTTAAAAGCGCACGGGCGATCGCGATGCGTTGGCGCTGCCCGCCAGAAAGCATGGTGCCGCGCTCTCCAACTTTGGTGTGATATCCCAAGGGCAAAGTCTGAATAAACGAGTGAGCTTCGGCAAGTTTCGCCACCTCCAGCACTTCTTCGAGACTATATTGCGGTCGATAAAGGGTGATGTTGTCTAAAATCGTGCCCGAAAACAGAAAGCATTCTTGGGGCACAATGCCTAACTGCTGGCGCAGCGATTGGGGCGACACATGGCGCAGATCGTTGCCGTCGATCGTGATCCGTCCGCTAGTAGGCTGATACAAGCCTTGCAGCAAATTTGCCAGGGTGCTTTTGCCAGAACCACTGCGACCGACCAGCGCGATCGTGTTGCCAGCATTGGCGGTGAAGGAAACGTTTTGTAAAATATTGCGATCGTCGTCTGCGTTGTAGCGAAACGTCAGATTTTCAAGGCGCACTTCGCCTTTGATGCGAGGGAGAACTAGCAAAGGGCGATCGGGACTTTCTTCGGGTTGGGCGCTAAAGATATCATCCAATCGCTCAACCGATACCAGCACTTCTTGAAATTCATCCCAAAGCCCAACTAAAGACAACACCGGATTGATCACACTGCCAATCATCATATTGAATGCAACAAATTGACCAATACTGAGTTGATCTTGAATCACTAGTGTTGCACCATACCAAAGTAGTGCGGTGCTGCCTAGCATATTGATCAATCCCCCGATGCTTTGCAGCCCGTTCGCGAGTTTCTGTCCTCGAAATTGGGCGTTAAATAGTCCTGTTAGATCATCTTCCCATTGCCAGCGGAGTTCTCGTTCTGATGCCGTCGCTTTGACCGTTGCGATTCCAGTTAGCATTTCTACGAGCGTTGAGTTTTGCTTGGCAGATTCATGAAAAACCTGGCGCGACGTTTGCCTCAAAAATGGACTCGCAACCACCGTTAGAATCACGATCGGCGGCAGCAAAGCCAGTACCATCAAGGCTAACTGCCAGTTATAGTGCAGCATTAAGCCGACATAAAAGATCGCCATAATCGCGTCTAACCACGCAGTCACCGCTTGCCGAGTCAGAAACAACTGAATCTTGTGATTCTCTTGAACTCGTGTGATGATATCTCCGACATGGCGCGTTGCAAAAAACTGAAGCGGCAAGTTGAGTGCGTGACTAATAAAGCCACTGATCATCGTCAGATCAACCTGGTTAGAAAAGAAATCTAGCAGATATTGACGGATGCACGTTAAGCCAATTCGCCACGACCCAAACAGCAGTAGCCCGATAATAAACACCTGCAACATGGGCAAGCTTTTGTGAACCACAACCTGATCTAAAATGATCTGCGTAAAGAGCGGCGTAACTAAGCCAAAAACTTGCAGCAATACCGAGGCGAGAATGATCGACCACAGCATCGACTGATAAGGCACAAATGCGCCCAAAAATCGCCCCAATGAAGGCTTAGACGACGGCATCGCTTGCAGTAGCTCAGTGGGGTTAAGCAGCAGCGCATAGCCCGTCCAACTCGCCTGAAAGTCGGGAATGGTTAGCGATCGTCGCCCTAATGCGGGGTCAGACACTAACACGCGATTTCGTTTAACCCGATAGACGACAATGTAGTGATCGCCCTGCCAGTGGGCAATCCAGGGAGTCGATTGTTCTGCCAGACGGCTAAAGCTTGATCGCACCGGGCGAGACTGAAATCCTAAGTTCTCAGCGGCGAGGGCGAGGCTTTTGAGCGATGCGCCCGATCGTCCGACTCCTGCTAGATTTCTGAGCATGTTTAAGCTAAATCGCTTTCCCCAATATTGCGCGATCATCGCGAGACAAGCTGCGCCACAATCTGAACTGCTCTGCTGGGCAATATATGGGTAAGACTGCCCAAATCCGCGTCGTCGGCTGGGTTTGGCAAACTCGATCGCTGAAGGCTTGGTTTGAATCGGTAACGAGGGCTGAGACGAGGTTGACTGGGGAGGAGGCGCAGTGCGAGGAGGAGTCATCGAGAGAGACGCACTGCGATGACTGCGTTGGGGAGCGATCGGCGGCTCGGTCTCGTCTTCAGACGATTCAACTTTCAGCGTTGGCAGAATGGCTTGAGCGCTCTCCCAGTGGCTCACCGCGAGTTGATAACCCTCCAGATTGGTCGTGGCTATCCAGTCGTCAGGCATGACATCGGGATAGCCCCAATAGTCTCCGATCGTCGGTGGTGCATTTGGCGGACTGGCTTGACTGTGAATCTTACCGCTACGAAGCCAAAAGCGACCCTCGGTGGTGGGCGTTGCTTGCGCTAACGGTGACCCGGCTGGAACCCCAACTTCGGTCACATAAGGCATTAGTCGTTTTAGCGTGTGGCTAGACTGCGATCGTAATGTGGTTGAAACTTTAAAAAAGATCAGTCGCTGTTGACTCAAGGCGCGATCGCGTAGATAAGTTTGCAGTGGGGGATGCTGTTGCAGCCAGGGTTCTAGCGTTGCGATCGCGATCTCAGCAACTACGCCTGCACTGGCGGCGATCGCTCGATAGGGCAACGGATCACGGCTAAATTGCCGATCTGCGCCGTAAGCGTCTCCGGCTTCGAGCAGTGCCACCGGAACATCTCGCTGCTGAGTCTGATCAAAACTGACTAGACGGACACAACCCAGACACACGATCGATAAGTGCTGATCGTTTGACGAAGAGTCGCTTTTAGCCAATTCATCGCCTAGCTGAATGTCGCGCAGCTTGAACGATCGGCTAAAGTCTAAAATCCACGATCGCGCCGTAGGAAATAGATTGAGCAAAATGTCAGCCAATATTGCATCTGCGTGATTAGGAGTTGCCGAAAGATCAGATCCTCTAATATCTGGTAATGGTTTCATGGGGCATGTCGAAAATGAATAGAAACCGTTGTGATCTTCTGTAGTTTCTATAACGATGCGACTCGATCGAGATCCCTGAAGAAGTTACGAATCTTTATAAACCTAATTTTGCAGAAGTCTTCAAACAATTTTTGCATGAAATTAGGCAGACAAGACACCTATCTCACAAAGTCCTTAATCCCTTGTGAGATATGCATCCTGTCTGCCTAAGAGACCAGGAATTTAGTGATTTAGTTTGACGATCGAGTCAGTTTTTTCAACATTACTTGGAGCGATCGCTCAAACGTGATCTGTGTAATATTTATCTACGTATAAGAAGCTATACCCGTGTGTGAATAAGACAGCATCATCATCAGCAAGATTGTGATTCCGATCGCGAGAATTGCTAGAGATCCCCAGCTTGCCGAATTAGAACTAATCTGTTGTTTCAGATTGTCAAGCTTGTTAGGATTTGCCATATCAATTTCTCCTTTTGCCGTTAATCAGTTGTGTAAACAGCATAGAAGAAGAAGTTGAGGAACTTGTGAAGAACTTGAAGAACTCCTGAATTACAAATCTCTACAGGGCTGTTATAGCGATCGCTCACAATACTATGTATTTAATGACACAAAAAGTCTGACTAATTAATTTTTAGAGGTGTTTACTTTGATATATTTATAATGCGTTAGATTACTAATAGAGGAATCGGGATTGTGTTCATCGCTACATCAGTTTTTTACACGAAAGAATTCAATTACCCGTTGCTTGTCAAACAAACCCCATGAATAAAACTTTATCCGCTCGTAAATTAGCGGAACTTGATACCGTCTCTTCACGCACGATCGAGCAACTGCAAGCTGAAATTCAAGACACATATGGCTTTCTGCCGCCGTTTTTTGTCCCTGCCACTCATACGCCTCAAGTCTTTAAGAACCTGTGGCAGCAAACGCTTTCTGCCCATATTCACAATCCTTTGCCTGACACATTTAAAGAAAAATTAGCTGTCTATCTCTCGCGTTTTTGCGCCGTTCCCTATTCCATGATTTGCCACAGTTGTTCGCTCTATGGGTTAGGGGTTGAAGCACGAGAAATCTTAGCGCTGCTCGAATCGCCACCGCCGACCGAGTTAAATATTATTGACCATTTACTCATGCTCTCGGCTCAACCCGATGAACTCAAAACGTGGTCAGAGTTAACACCTGCTCTAGAAGCCAGTTTGCTCGCTTGTGCAAGCTTTATTGCCCTAGAGTCGGAGAACACAAAACCTTGCCGAACTGAGCTAGAGCGCGTGTTAGGAGAAACCAACTATCACTTCTTGATCGCATTCATTGCCTACATCAAAACCTGCCATATTTGGATGGAGGCGCATCCAGACGTAAGCTATGTTAACGATCGCCGCTTTCAAGCCCACTTCGAGAATTTAGTGGTTGATGAGCCAGCGTTACTGGGCTTTTTTGACACCTATTGGAAGCAGATCAAGCGTGAGCAAGAAACTTGGTCAGCCCAGCAAGCGCTGATCGCCGAACGCAGACAAAACGAGTTGGTTTTGAGACAAGTTGCAGAAGAGAGGCTTTATCTTGCCCGTGCAGTCGCTTCGACCACCGAGAGCATTGTGATCACTGATCCCAATCAGCTCGATAATCCGATTATTTACGTCAATCCTGCCTTCACGCGCATTACTGGATATGATGCTCAAGAGGCGATCGGGCGCAACTGTCGCTTTTTGCAGGGTGCAGACACCGATCAACAAGCAGTGGCTCAGATTCGAGCCGCGATCGCCGAGCAGCGCGAAATTAAAATCACAATTCTCAACTATCGCAAAGACGGTCAGCCGTTTTGGAACGAACTAAAAATCGCCCCCGTTTTGTCTGAAGCTAGAGAACTACTCTATTTTGTGGGCATCGCTGAAGACATCACCGATCGAGTCCGCGTCGAAGACGAACGCAAACAAGCAGAACAAAAAATTCGAGAGCAAGCCGCGCTGTTGGATGTCACCACCGATGCCATTTTTGTGCAAGATCTATCTCGCAAAATCTTGTTCTGGAACCCAGGAGCCGAACGCTTATATGGATATCAGTCCGAAGAAGCATTAGGTCAAGATGCCACTGTCCTTCTGCACCCAGAAAAAGCCATCCAACTCGAACAGGCTCAAAAAACGGTGCTTGAGCAGGGAAAATGGCACAGTGAGCTAAATTTGATTCACCGATCGGGCAAAAAACTAGTGGTCGAAAGTCGCTGGACTTTTGTAAAAGACGAGCATCACAATCCAAAATTCATCCTGGTCGTCAGCACTGATATCACCGAGAAAAAACAGCTCGAAGCTCAATTTCTTCACGCTCAACGCATGGAAAGCATCGGCACCCTGGCGAGTGGCATTACTCACGACTTGAACAACATTCTGACCCCAATTTTGGCAGCATCCCAACTGCTGCTGCTCAAAACTAGCCGCGATGATGCCAAACAGCGGCAGTTGCTCGACATGATTCAAACCAGTGCTAATCGAGGGGCGACGCTGATTAAGCAAGTCCTTTCGTTTGCGCGAGGGCTTGAGGGCAAGCGATCGCTGCTTCAGGTGCGCCACCTGATCGCCGAAATTCGGCAGATTATTCAAGAAACCTTTCCCAAAGCGATCGACGTTCATCTCGATCTCGCTAGCGATCTCTGGCTAGTGGTCGGGGATGCCACCCATCTACATCAGGTGTTGATGAATCTTTGCGTCAATGCTCGTGATGCCATGCCAAAAGGCGGAACCCTCAGCCTGATCGCTGAAAATTTGTGGATTGACGAACCCTACGCCCGGATGAATCTAGATGCTCAGGTGGGTTCTTATATCGTGGTCACTGTTGCAGATACCGGAACCGGGATCGCACCAGAGGTTTTAGACCGAATTTTTGAGCCGTTTTTTACGACGAAAGACTTGGGTAAAGGCACAGGGTTGGGGCTATCAACAGTTCTCGGCATTATCAAAAGTCACGGTGGCTTCATCACGGTGAGCAGCACGATCGGAGAAGGCACCCAATTTAAGGTCTACTTACCTGCGGTGAAATCTGAGGAACCGCCTTCAACCCAAGTCGAAGAGTTTGCGATCGGACAGGGAGAGTTAATTCTCGTGGTCGATGATGAAGCCAACATTCGCGAAATCAGCCAAGCCGTTTTAGAAACTTACCAATATCGGGTGCTGACCGCGATTGACGGCATTGATGCGATCGCTCACTATGCCGATCACAAGCGCGAGATTGACCTGGTGCTAATCGATTTGATGATGCCCGTGATGGATGGAGCCACGACTATTCGAGCCTTGAGAAAACTCAACCCACAGGTCAAAATCGTTGCTGTGAGCGGATTGGTGCCTAGCGCTCAAATGCCTGCGATCGGGTCAGAAATCCAGGCGTTTTTGCCCAAACCTTACACCGCAAAAGAGTTGCTAACCTGCATTCAAAGCGTTCTCAAATCTTAAGCAAGTGTGGCTTCTTAATGAGAATATTTGCTAAAAACTGCTAGAAGTTCTATGCTTCTAAAGGTAAATATCAGCGTCGATCGAGCAGCCCTTACGTTGTTCTAGTCAGTCACAATGTCAAATCAAAAAAGGCTGGAAAAATCCATCCTGAATCGTCGTCAATTGTTACAGTGGGGGCTGATTGCCGGGGCTGGAGTCGCAGCCTCCTCGATCGCGGCAACCCGTCTCTTAGGTAAGCGATCGTCGGTGATCATTCCGCCAGTGCCATCTGCTTCGACTGACCGATCGGGAATGAATCCGATGTCGATTTTGCGTGACTTTGACTATGGCACCGTCACCCAAGAAAATGGTCGTACGGTGCGCGAGTTTCGAGTCGAAGCGCAGACTTCCACGATCAAGCTTGACAACGCTCACTCATTCATCACCTGGAATCTCAACGGACGAGTGCCCGGCCCCACATTTCGCGCCACCGAGGGCGATCGGATTCGAGTCGTTTTTTATAATCGCGCTGGGCACTCTCACTCGCTGCACTTTCATGGCGAACATCCCGCCGATATGGATGGCATCAAGCCAGTCAAAAATGGCAGCGTCATGATCTACGAGTTTGACGCAAAACCGTTTGGAGTGCATCTTTATCATTGCCATGTTGCCCCGGTAACTCGTCACATCGGCAAAGGCTTGTATGGCATGTTCATCATCGATCCGCCGCAACCCCGCCCCCCTGCGGATGAGATGGTGCTGATTATGGCGGGCTATGACGTAAATGACGACCAAAAAAACGAGCTATATGCCTTTAACGGACTGCCTCACTATTACATGAAGAATCCGATTCCGATTCAGCAAGATCAGCTAGTGCGGCTCTATGTGCTGAACATGATCGAATTTGACCCGGTGGCGACGTTTCACTTACACGCCAATATGTTTCGGGTCAATCAAACCGGGCGATCGCTCACACCCAGCTATGAAACAGACGTGATCACGATGGGGACGGCAGAGCGACATATTCTCGAATTTAGCTATCACAACACCGGAAAATTTATGTTCCATCCCCATCAAGACAACATTGCAGAAGCAGGCTGCATGGGGTTCTTTGACGTAATCGGCAGCAAAGCATGATCCCGTTTTTAGGAAATTGAGGGAAAGCGATCGAGATTTATTGACAAGTATTCCTATAAAGGGTGACAATAACTCTCACGTTTGATTAATAGAAATCATTTTCATTAAGTAATTTTTCTAACCGAATCTCGTTGCTCTGGTCATTTTCACCTCACTTGGATACATCTATGTCTGTCTTACGTTTCTTCGCCCTGTTCTTCTCAGCGTTTAGCTTGTCAGTTTTGATTTCGTGTAGCAATCAAACTTCAACCCCAACTGCGTCTGCGCCTGCGAGTCCCGTAGCTCAATCAGAGATGTCGCCCCACTCGATGCACAGCGGCAAGCCCAAGATTAATATCAACAACGCAATTTTGTCTGAGCTAGATAAAATTGAGGCCATGTTAGGCGTTCCGGCACTATCTAACCGCATTCAGGCCAGCCGCCCCTATGCAAAAGTAGACGAATTGGTGTCTAAAAATGTGATCACCCAAGCGCAATTTGATCAAGTCAAAGATATGGTGACGATCGAAGACATCCAACTCACAGGCGAAGCCAAAGACGTAGACTTTATGACCAAGTTGGGGCTGATGAAAGGACACATGTTGGTCGCCAAAGAACTGTTAGATCTGCAAAAGCCCGATCAAGCTGAACCCCATATTGGGCACCCAGTCGAAGAGATCTACGCCGATGTCGAAGACCAGCTCAACGATCGCAACATCAAAGAATTTAAGACGGGGTTAATTGCACTGCAAGATACCGTCAAAGCGGGCGCAAAAGATGCGAATAAAGTTGACACCGAGTTTAAGACTTCTATGCAAGCTGTAGACGGCGCGATCGCTGCCCTCCCAGAGACTCAGCGCACCTCGCCTGATTTTGTGCTGCAAACGATCAATGGGTTGTTAGACACCGCCAATTCAGAATATACAGCCGCCATTGCCGATGGTAAGATTTCTCAAGCGATCGAGTATCAAGACTCTCGTGGTTTTGTAATTTATGCCAATGAGCTTTATAAAGCGATCGCACCCCAAATGGCAAAAGACAGAGCCAGGGCAAACACCACCATTCAAACCACAATGGCAGAGCTGATGAAGGCTTGGCCCTCCGTCTTGCCCCCGGCTACCCCAGTCAAAACACCAGTCGAAGTCTCTAAGTTGATTAAGACGATCGAGCAATCTGCTCAAAAGACTGCATCCTCTTGATCTATCAACAATGGAGTGACGGCTTAAACCACTGTCACTCCATTTTTCGATCACCCTACTACTTTTTAACTGCGACTCATGGACTTTAGTTCTGCATTACCGACATTTGTGATTACCCTCCGAGAAGGCGTTGAGGCGGCTCTCGTGGTCGGCATTGTGCTGGCTTATCTCAAAAAAGCCAAGCAGAGCGATTTAAACTCGTGGGTTTATGGCGGGGTTTTAGTTGGTCTATTAGTGAGCGGAGTGATTGGTCAGTTGTTTGGTTGGCTAATTGCCAACTTAGGAACGGTCAACCAAAAATATTCTCCGGTGATCGAGCCACTGCTAGAAGCCGTTTTTAGCCTGATGGCGATCGGGTTTTTAAGCTGGATGCTGATCTGGATGACGCAAAACGCCCGGATGATGAAGCAAAACGTCGAGGGCGCGATCGGGTCTGCCCTCAGCCATCGCGCCGGGGCAGGTTGGGGCGTTTTTGCCCTGGTTTTTTTTGCAGTCTTGCGCGAAGGGTTTGAAACGGTGCTGTTTATCGCTGCAAAATTTCAGCAGGGTTTAGTTCCTGCGCTGGGCGCACTGAGCGGCATCGCAGTCGCAGCAGGCATCGGAGCCTTGCTGTTTAAGTGGGGCGTTAGGCTCAATCTGCGGCTATTTTTTATGGTGATGGGAGCCTTGTTGCTGCTGATCGTGTCGGGCTTAGTTGTCACCTCATTAGGGCACTTTGACACCGCGATGCAAACACTGGCGCAGTTAGATCGCAAATCGGCGGGGCTGTGTTTCTTTCAAGAGCGATTTGCCAAGCCTCAAGACCGCGATTGCATTTTAGGGCCGATGGTGTGGAATACCAGCAAAGTGTTACCCGACGATCGCTTTCCTGGAGTCATTCTCAATGCTTTATTTGGCTACACGCAACGCCTATATCTGGTGCAGGCGATCGGCTATGGCGTGTTCTTAATCACGATCGGCAGCATTTACTTTCAAAGCCTTGCAGGTCGGGCTATTTTCCCGATTCGCAAAGCTCGATCGGCCATTTCTGACTAATTATCTATTTCTGAGGGCGTTTTACTACGATGAGAGAACTCGATATTCAATCGGCAACAAGCCTGCTCAATGCGATCATGGAGGCGGAGCTATCAGGTGTGGTTCGATATACTCACTATTCGCTGATGGTGACGGGCCCTAACCGGATTCCGATCGTGCAATATCTAAAAGCCCAAGCCACCGAATCGCTGCTGCACGCTCAGCAAGCAGGAGAAATTCTCACCGGGCTAGAGGGGCATCCAAGTTTGCGAATTGCTCCGATCGAAGAAACTTATGAACACTCGATCTACGACATTTTGCTAGAGAGCCTCAATCACGAAACGGCGGCTTTAGGTTTATATAAAGATCTGCTAGAAGTGGTGTCAGATGCCAGCATTTATCTAGAAGAATTTGCGCGCACCATGATTGGGCAAGAAGAGCTACACGGCATGGAACTTAAAAAAATGCTGCGCGACTTCAGTCCGGTCACATAACTTGTTATTGACAAAACATTGTCGGAAAAGTTGCCCATCACTTGCTTGACAACTCATACTCATTACGAGTACGCTCTATTAGTAACCGTCGAGGAGCTAATTTTTATGTTGCCTAACCGAGAAGGACAGCACGTTCCTAACGTGACTTTTCACACCCGGCAAAATAACCATTGGGTCGATCTGACCACCCACGATCTGTTTGCTGATAAGACGGTCGTTGTTTTTTCGTTGCCCGGTGCCTTTACACCTACTTGCTCATCGACTCACTTACCCGGCTATAACGAGTTGGCAAAAGTGTTTAAAGCCAATGGTGTTGATGAAATTCTTTGCGTGTCAGTCAACGACACCTTTGTGATGAACGAGTGGGCAAAGAGCCAAGAAGCTAATAACCTCACGCTGATTCCTGATGGCAACGGTGAGTTTAGCGAAGGCATGGGCATGCTGGTCGAAAAGTCAGATCTAGGATTTGGCAAGCGATCGTGGCGCTATTCGATGCTGGTGAAAAATGGCGTAATCGAGAAAATGTTTATCGAGCCAGAAGAACCGGGCGACCCATTCAAAGTCTCGGATGCTGACACGATGCTTGCCTACATCAACGCGCAAGCTGAGAAGCCGAAAGTTGTTTCTCTATTTGTGAAAGAGGGATGTCCGTTTTGCGCCCGTGCTAAGTCAATGCTGACCGATCACGGCATGGACTATGAAGAAATTGTCTTAGGTCGCGATGCCAACTTAAGAGCGTTACGCGCCATCACCGGAGCCGTCACTGCGCCGCAAGTGTTTATCGATGGCAAACTGATCGGCGGGTCTGAAGCCTTAGCTGACTACTTGAGCGTAGCGTAATCGCGAGAAGAACCCTCACCCCAAACCCCTCTCCCGCAGGAGAGGGTCCATAAGTTTAGTAGTGCTTATGAGCCAGACGATCGCCGCTTTTCTGCCAGGTTGCGTGGTGGCACGGTCTGACCTTGAGAAAATCGCCTTTCAAACCGACCCAGCACCAGCCAGATGATGTCGGCTAGCGCTATCGTCACTGTCTCAATCATGGCAGAGGGTTGGTCTAGCCAAAGGGTCGAGAGCGGAATCGTGGCGATCGCGATCACTCCAACGCCTACACAAGTGCTGCGAATTTGCTGAATTGTGTTTAGGGCAGCTCGACAACTGGCGCAGTTTTGGGTGTGAGACTGGTAGCGATCGAGCAGTTGTGCGGGCGATAAAGCCGGAGTCAACGCTTCACCCAGAAACGGATCTGCCTGATATTGGTTGACCCACTGCCGAAACTCTGTCACAAAGCGATCGGCGCTCGTGGGCAGATAAAACGCCTTAGCAAAATTAGAACTGCCGCCCTGACGTTCTAAATAGCGCTCTTGCAGGTGCAGGAAGATTTGATCGTCTTCAAGAATGGCGTTTTGATTGAGGTGAGAATACCAGCGCGGCGTAAGTTTGATGAAGAACGCTGGAATTTTTGAAGAAAACTTAAACGGAAAAATCGCAAATAGGCGGCATTCTCCCTTGCGGGTCGGTGTGGCGTAAACAACTGTAAGGGTTCTGCCAAACTGCTCTGAGGTGAGGTCGTGCCACATTAAGCCCGGAGCAACGAAGGTGGTGTCTTGCCGCCCCAATGTGCCTCGACGCGGACCTTCTGCCCACACGCCCTGAAAGCCCTGGCGATCGGACTTGACGACTTCTAATTCAACAGGGGCAGCGTTAGCGCGATTGCCGACTGATTTGTGATGTGTGAAGGGCAGATGACTAGAGTCGAGGACATTTTCTAATAACGTCAGAGCGTCATAGGGCAAATCGCGAAAGGTGTTGAGACAGACCCATTCAGTGGAATCTTCGAGCGCCTCGACGATCGGAACGGTGACTTTTTCAGCATTTTTTGGCTGACCCGCGTAGACAAACAGCAGACCTTGACGCACAGCCGTGGGCAGCGAGGCAACACAGGCTCTTTTAGAAAGATGAGCCATTCCGTCTGTCGCTTGTTGAGGAATGCGATCGCACTGTCCGTCTCCTGAAAATGCCCAGCCGTGATAGGGGCACTCTAGCAAGCCGTCTTCAGCTATTCTGCCTTGAGAAAGGGATGCGAGACGGTGAGGGCATTGGTCATCAAACACTCGCCAAGCTTGAGTGTGGCGATCCCACCAGATCACAAGATCGCGTTCTAGTAACGTAAATGGGGTCGGCGTTGTCTGATCGAGATCGGCGAGATAAGCGATCAGATGCCAAGCTTCTCGCCAATCAAAGCGAGTCGGGTCACTGCCGCCTGCCGCCACACTATCTGACTGAGCGGATTGAGGCGGTGCAATCTCTGAAATTCTGTCTTCTAAATTCATTGGGACAACGACAAGCGCGACGAAGCTGACTGTTCGATTTTATCGCGTCTGCATCTAATGTAAAGATTTGTTCATTTCTCTGATCGATTTACGCTTGCTTCTACCAAGTGCTATTTCTACAGCGCTTGATGGATGCTCTCAACAAGCATTTCAATAAAGTCAACGGCATCGCCAACAAGCCCCTCATCAATGTTCCATCGACTTCCAATATTAAAAGTTGGGTCTATGTCGGCTTCATGAGCAATTTTGTTTCTCCGATCGACGATCGAAGTTAGTTGTTGCTTAATATCTTTTGCGGGTTTAGTCATCTGAATAGCCATCTCATCCCACAGCTTTTTATCTGAGATGTATCTGATCGCCTCAGCGATTTTGTCTGCTTGCTGAAAGCTCTGATATCCCAGACGTTCCCGGATCTCATCCTCTAACCAAGAGGTATTATTTAGCCTATTTATGAGGCTATTAGAAAGTGTGGGGATCAAAGCTGAAACTGGGTAGGATTGCTGGAGAAATGTATAACCTTGAGCTTGTTGAATTTCATTTTCAAGCCAAGAGGCAATATCGATCGCGGTTAGTCGGTCCTGACGTGCGCCACCCAACGACACTTGAAAGCGTGAGAACGCTGAAGTTGTTGGTTCAGAACGCTGTCCTCGATGAATTTGCAACATTCCCAGCGTCACAACTTCATGCACATAATAATCCAACGCGCTCACAGCAAGAACCAGCGCAGCACGTAACATATCTGACATATCAAGTGCGCCAGTAGCTTGAGCTTTGACAGAGTTATGAAGTGCAATCAGGTCTCGGACGCGACCAATACTGATGCGAAATTGGTCAAGCGCTGACTGCATACGGCGAGCTTTCGGAACTTAGTGCAATGATTTTGTCTGCCAAATCTGAAAAAGTTTGTCTGAACTCCTCCTGTTTCTTTTGGTTGTTGTCCAAAACAATTCCTGTTTGACCCAACTGTTTAGGGGTTAACGCATAAACTGGAGTTCTATGTTCTTGAGATAGAGCAATCAGACTATTGAAGTTTGAAATTTTTGCCAGAGAGAAGCTGCCTTGAATTCCCTGATCTCTGTAAATCTGACTCGGCAGCATCATATGGTTCTGACTCATGATTGGAACCAATTTGTCAGAGACAGCTTGCTCAATCTTCTTGATCCAGGTTTGAAACGCAGCCGTCTCTTTACCTCGGATAATTCGATAGTTTTGAACGATCGTCCCTAAAAATCGCAGAGTTACATCAGGGAACGGATAATTAGCTTCCTTTAAAGTTTGAAGTGAGCTTGCTGACTTTGCCCAGGCATACCATCTTGGCAAGACTTTCGCCAAAGAGTCGATCGCCATTACAGAGAAGAAGTCAGCAGTAGTCGGCACTAAGAAGAAGTCACTGATCATGAGCAGATTTTGGTTAATCGAGCCTAAGCTTGGACTCATATCAATCAGCATATAATCTGCATTGAACTTAGTTGCCGTTTTTTCAAGCAGATCATTGATGGCACCGGGTAGATTCTTGAGAGCTTGAATTGAGCCACTTAATTCTTGAGCAATGCCTAGTGTTACTTCATACTCGGCAAAACCAACATGACCAGGCAACAGAAATAAGTCATTCCGACCTTGTATGGGAACACAATCAACAGCTTCAATCGCTCTCGGCTGTGACTCAAATGCGGGAGCCAATCCTGTCTTGATGTTTGAAGTTGTGTTGTAGATTTCTTGAATTCTCGCCTCGTCATCCTCAGTTTCTTCTCCCAAAGCCATGCCTGTGAGATTACATTGGGGATCACTGTCTACAAGGATCACTCTTTTCCCTTTTGAGGCAAGCATCCAGCCCAAATTGAATGTGGTTGTAGTCTTGCTGACTCCGCCTTTGTGGTTGAATAAAGCAATTTTTTGAACCATTACATCAAGCCTTCTTGTAAATGTCGCGATCGCTGCCTGCCCAAACCTCAAAAGACGAGGTAATTCCTAGCCTCTATCCTTGAGTGTAGCTTGAGGCCTTCTGACCGGAAGTTTACGCCCAAAAGAGCTTGGTGTTTGACCGACAATTCTAATTGCTATCATTTGCCCCAACCCAATCTGCTTGACTTTCTAAGCAATAGCGAAGCGATCGCACCTCTAACCCTGCCAGCATAGGAGCAAGAAGTTATTCAACACATTTCGTAAACGAATTTCGTATATGACAGCACTGCATTAAATTAAAAATCAATTGAAAATATCATTTCATCAGACAAAACTTCTACCTCAAGATAGAAGTAGTTTTGTCCTTTAGATAGAAGCCGAAAGAGAACACTAGCCCATATAGTCCGTTAAGTAAGTCTAAAAGTGAGGATAAAGTCTACGATCGAGCATTTTAACCTTGTGAGGAATTCGATAACTTAGTTATCAGCAAAAAGCGCTTTTATAAATTCACAACTCGTTAGTCTGCCTCTCTAGCTCATCTAAATTTTTACGACTTAAGCTCCTTATAAACCATTCAATATCTAACTTATTGAGACAACTTATGTCCCAATCTAAAAATCTGCCCGTCTATAATCTTGCACAGAGTTCATTTACAAAAGAGGACACAAAATCTACAAAGCTGCGCTGGTTAAATCAAGATATTTCTACCTTAGAAGATACTTTTTCAGATGCACCTGATCTGATTTGTTTGTCTCACTTGCGCTGGGATTTTGTCTATCAACGCCCTCAACATTTGCTAACTCGGTGCGCTCAAGACCGTCGAGTTTTCTTTATCGAAGAGCCATTTTTTGGCCCAGACGAACAAGCCTGGTTAGCCATGAGTCGGCGAGACTCTGGACTTTGGGTCGCCGTACCTCATTTGCCTGAAGGGTTGAGTCAAGAAGCTGCGATCGCACTGCAAAAACAGTTATTAGATGACTTATTTATAACCTGTAGCATTCGCGATTATGCCTTCTGGTATTACACCCCGATGGCGTTAGCATTTACTGATCACCTTCAACCCTTGGCGATCGTCTATGACTGCATGGACGAACTTTCTGCATTTCAGGGTGCCCCGCCTGCTTTGAAACAGCGAGAAATTGAGCTATTTCAGAAAGCGGACTTGGTGTTTACGGGCGGACAGAGCCTTTACGAGGTCAAGCGGCATCAGCATCCTAACGTTTACGCCTTTCCTAGCAGCATTGATGCGCCTCACTTTGCTCAAGCCCGTCAACCGATCGCCGAACCCCCAGATCAGGTCAACATTCCTCATCCGCGCCTTGGCTTTTATGGTGTAATCGACGAGCGCATGGATATCGACCTTTTGGCGGGAGTCGCGGATGCCCGTCCTGACTGGCATTTAGTGTTGATCGGGCCCGTTGTCAAAATCGATCCAGCCACGCTACCGCAGCGTTCTAACATTCATTATCTCGGCGGCAAATCTTATCTAGAACTGCCTGATTATTTAGCCGGGTGGGATGTGGCACTGTTGCCGTTTGCCCGCAACGAGTCTACGCGATTTATCAGCCCCACCAAAACGCCCGAATATCTCGCTGCTGGCAAACCCGTGGTTTCGACCTCAATTCGCGATGTGGTGTGCCCCTATAGAGAACTGGGTCTAGTGCAGATTGCCGATGCCCCGTCTGAGTTTGTGGCAGCCGTTGAAACTGCTTTGCAAACCGCTCGGCAAGATTCTGAGTGGCTCGATCGCGTCGATGCTTTTCTCGCCCAAAACTCGTGGGATAAAACTTGGGCAAGCATGAGCCACCTGATTGAGTCGGCAGTTTCAACAGTCAAAACGCCAACTAGGTCGCCCTCAGACCCCTAATCGCTCCGTCTCATTCATCTATACAAAAGGGTCTTGTCATGTTTGATTATCTCATTGTCGGGGCTGGGTTTGCTGGCAGCATTTTGGCAGAGCGACTTGCCAATCAATCAGGCAAAAAAGTGCTGATCGTCGATCGTCGAAATCACATTGGTGGCAACGCTTATGATCACTACAACGAAGCCGGGATTTTGGTACACAAATACGGCCCGCACATCTTTCACACCAATTCTCGCGACGTGTTTGAATATCTGTCTCACTTCACCGAATGGCGACGCTATGAGCATCGAGTTTTAGCAAGTGTTGACGGTCAGTTAGTGCCGATTCCGATTAACCTGAATACGATCAACAAACTTTATGGGCTAAAACTTAATTCCTTTGAGCTTGAGAAATTTTTTGAGTCAGTTGCAGAACCTAAAGATTCAATTCGCACCTCTGAAGATGTGGTGGTGAACAAAGTTGGGCGAGAACTCTACGAAAAATTCTTTCGCAACTATACCCGCAAACAGTGGGGCATTGATCCCTCTGAACTGGACAAATCGGTAACGGCGCGTGTGCCTACTCGTACTAATCGCGACGATCGCTACTTTACTGATACCTATCAAGCGATGCCGCTCTATGGCTTTACGCGCATGTTTGAAAATCTGTTGAATCACCCCAATATCAAGGTGATGCTCAACACTGATTATCGAGAAATTCGAGGGATGATTCCCTATAAAGAGATGATTTATACCGGGCCGGTAGACGAATTTTTTGACTGTCGGTTTGGCAAATTGCCCTATCGATCGCTCGACTTTAAGCACGAAACCTTAAACGAGTCCGTTCATCAAACTGCCCCTGTCGTCAACTACCCCAACGAGCATCTCTATACGCGCATCACCGAGTTTAAATACCTCACGGGTCAAGAGCATTCTAAAACCAGCATCGTCTACGAATTTCCGAAAGCAGAAGGCGATCCTTACTATCCGGTGCCGCGCCCTGAGAATGCCGAACTCTACAAAAAATATAAAGCCTTAGCTGACGCAACACCCAATGTAGAATTTGTAGGACGACTCGCCACCTACAAATATTACAACATGGATCAAGTCGTCGCCCAAGCCCTTGCAGTCTATGCAAAATTGAGCGATCGCTCTCGCTGGCAACCCGAAGAAAAAAACGGTCACGCCCTCGCAGGAACAGTTCGATAGTTTCACACGAAGTTTATCTACACGACAGATCCGCATGTAGGGGCACAATATATCGTGCCCTACCCCGGCAAATTTGGATTGAAACACAGGGATGAGAACATCGATAATTAGTCAGCCATTAGAACGCTGGCACCCCCACGGCCGCACACAAATTGCCAATGCTCTGGTACAAAAATCTGAAGTCGAACTGTGGGCAGGCGTAGAATGCACGGTGAATCGCGTCGGCGATCAATATTTTGATCAACTAAAACGCAACGGACACGCCGATCGCATCACAGATTTAGATCTATTTGCATCGCTAGGAGTCACAGCAATTCGCTACCCGGTGTTATGGGAACGCATCGCACCAGGAGATCTCAATCAAGCCGATTGGTCATGGGCAGATCAGCGATTGCAGCGATTGCGAGAATTGGACATTGAACCGATCGTCGGCTTAGTTCACCACGGCAGCGGGCCCGATCACACGAGCTTGATCGACCCTGCCTTCGCTCAAAAACTTGCTGAGTTTGCCCAAGCGGTTGCCACTCGTTATCCTTGGGTGCGTCACTATACGCCCATCAACGAGCCGTTGACGACTGCCCGGTTTAGCGGCTTATATGGTCATTGGTATCCTCACGGGCAAGACCCACTCACGTTTGTTCGCGCACTGCTCAATCAATGCCAAGCGATCGTGCTTTCGATGCAGACCATTCGGCAGATCAATCCTGAAGCGCGGCTGATTCAAACCGAAGACTTGGGAAAAGTGTTTAGCACTCCCCTACTCACTTATCAAGCCGACTTTGAAAACGAGCGCCGCTGGTTAAGCTTTGACCTGCTGTGTGGGCGAGTCGATCGCACGCATTCTTTTTGGAATGAGCTGTGTGGAATGGGGATTTTAGAATCCGATTTAGAGTGGTTTCTAGAAAATTCTTGCCCGCCAGACATATTTGGCATCAACCACTATTTGACCAGCGATCGCTTTTTAGACGAACGGCTCGATCGCTATCCATCTCAACTTCATGGCGGCAACGGCAGACATCACTATGCCGATGTTGAAGCCGTGCGCGTCTGTCCTGAAGGCATTTTTGGACACCACAATCTTCTCAAAGAAGTTTGGGAGCGATATGGACGATCGATCGCGCTCACCGAAGTGCATTTAGGCTGCACTCGTGAAGAACAGTTGCGCTGGTTTAAAGAAGCGTGGGATGCCGCAGACCAACTCCGCAAAGCAGGAGCCGACATTCGAGCCGTCACTGCCTGGTCGCTGCTCGGTGCCTATGATTGGAACACGCTCTTAACGCAAAGCGAAGGCTCTTATGAACCGGGCGTTTTTGATTTGCGATCGCCTACGCCCCGCCCTACTGCCCTTGCCGAGATGCTGCGTCACCTGGGCAACTACCAAGACTATACCCACCCAGTCTTGCAAGAATTGGGCTGGTGGAGACGCGCTCAACGACTGACCTACCCACGCACTCAGAGGGTAGATAAAATGCACGCTTCGGAGAACCCGATCGCAATTACTGGAGCCACTGGCACCTTGGGTCGTGCCTTTGCCCGGCTCTGTGAGATGCGGGGTATCCCCTATCGGTTGCTGACGCGGCAAGATCTGGATATCACCCAATCAGAATCGGTCACTCAAGTCTTAGCAGACCTTAAACCCTGGGCAGTGATCAACACGGCTGGATATGTCAGAGTTGACGATGCTGAACATCACTCTCATTTGTGTCGGCAAATCAACACCAACGGAGCCGCACTGTTAGCAAAAGCCTGCGCCGAGCAAGACATCGCATTTGTGACGTTTTCATCCGATCTAGTTTTTGATGGCACCCACACTGCGCCCTATGTTGAGAGCGATCGAGTTGCCCCTCTAAACGTCTATGGACAGAGTAAAGCGATCGCTGAACGATGGGTTTTAAACCTCAATGCTCGTGCCCTTGTGATACGCACCAGCGCCTTTTTTGGGCCGTGGGACGACTATAACTTTCTGACGATCGCCCGTCGCACCCTTGCCGATGGGCAACCTTTTTTTGCTGCCGAAGACGCGGTGATTTCTCCCACCTATGTGCCTGATCTGGTGAATGCGACGCTCGATCTGCTGATCGATCAAGAATGTGGACTCTGGCACCTGGCGAATTTAGGAGCCATTAGCTGGGCAGAGTTTGCTAGAGCGATCGCCCGTCTCACCGGGTTTGAACCGTCTCAGGTTGAAGCCTGTTCTACCGAGTCGCTAGGGTTAACCGCGCCGCGCCCGACTTATACCGCGCTGACTAGTGAACGGGGCATCTTGTTACCCTCCCTGGAAGGCGCGATCGAGCAATATCTACAAGCGTGTGGCTAAAAAAAAACAGCCTATAAAAGGCTGTCAAAAAACGCTCCGAAGCAAGTCTGTCTTTATAAAAGCAAATCTCAACGACCTTGGCTATCACTCATTCCAGTGATCTTCGTGCTTAGAGGGAAGGTACGCGTTTTTAGTGCATGAACTTGAGAGAATATTGAACCTCATTTTCCAAAACCTCGGAGGTTTAAGCCACTCTGTCGGTCATGATGCTTGATTCTTGGTTAAAACCTCCGAGGTTTGCGTAAGTCCTAAAATTTCTCAAGCGTGAGGAACAGAAGACTGTGGCGCAACTGCACCCGTTTGAGGAACCAGTGTCATCACCGAGATTAACTCCATAAATTCGATATATGCCTTGATGTCGATCTGATCAGCCAACAGCATCTCTCGATATTGCTGCTTGATCTGGGTTAATTTTTGCAGTGCTGCCTGTGAGTCGAGTTGCAGTGAGGCTTGCCAGTCGTCAAGCAGTAGTAGTGTATCTAGAACAAATCGTTTGCGACGCTGGTCTAGCAGATTGCGGCACTGGTCAGCAAACGTCTGAGTTTTTTGTCGCACTTCCTCATACACCTCAGAGGGAATTGAACCTTCGATAAACATTAAGCGATGCTCTTGACTGAGTTCTTCAATGCCATCGATCGCCAGTTGAGCATCCTGGGGAAGCAGTTGTTTCAATTCACCCATGCGCTTTGAAGTTGCGGTGATCAGTTTTTTAGACCGATCGCGCCGCCATTTTTGCAAGAGCAAGCCAATACTGCTAGTGCCCAACAAAATGACTAATCCAGCTTGCAAGTCACTGTTGTTTTCCCAATAGCGAATCCAAGCATCGCGGGGGTCGCCCTGCTCATAAACTGCCTGAGCCGCAGGGTGAATGTAAAATAAGCCTTTTTGCAAGAGCGATCGCGGCTCTCCAGTTTGCAGATCTGGATAGAAGGGCGAAAATTTGCGTGACGTAGACAAAATTGCCCAGGTCAGAAGTCCGACTGCTTTCTCGTCCACATCAGGACGGGTTACTAAAACCGTTGCCGTTGACAAAGTAGGAATATCTTGCGCCGGGATGGCAGGACGCGCTGCGTAAGTTCCTGTCGGAATCGTGGCAGTTTGATAGGCACCCGGATCACGAATCACCAGATAATTAATCACCTCTGGCGGTATCGGCAACAGTCGCAAAGCCGGATTGCTGGCTAACCGTTGGCGAAGCTTTTCACTGGCTCCGACACTGCCGACGTAGATTGCCGCATCGATTTGACGGGTTGCCAATCGTTCAAAAACCTGATCAAAACTAGAGCTATCGGCGCGCACCTTTAGTCCGATCGAGTCCATCAACTGGTCTGCCGTAAAGCGAATACCGCTGCCCTGAGACCCCATACCCACCCGTTTGCCCGTTAAATCAGTCAGCGATCGCACCTTAGAATTAGACCGAGCGATCACATGAATCGGCTCGTTTGCCAAAATTGCGACCGCTTGCACCTTACCTTGGCGCATCACGTCAGTGACGACATCAAGCTGCACAAGGGCAAAATCGGCTTGACGATCGAGCAGGCGCTGCAAGTTTTGCCGCGATCCTTCAGAGCTAAGGTTTTGCACATCTACGCCCACGGTGTTTTGGGTAGACACGCCAATCTGTTGAGCTAGACGGTTATAGTAACCGCTCGTGGTGCCACTAGAAATCGTGATGCGATCGGGCTGGCGGCTACAGCTACTCACCCCCATCAAGACGATCGTGCAAACCAGCGAATGAAGTGGAATGCGTCGCCAATGGGTAGCACCGATCGAGAACTGTGTCTGCAACCATGAACGTTTCAGCATAAAAATTAGCGGCATTGCTGAATAGAAGGATGATTTGGGTAGGGGCAATCCCCCCGTGGTTGCCCTCCATACATCAGGATGATTTGGGGTATGGACAATCTCTCCGTGGTTGCCCTTCCTAGGTTGGGAGTAGGCACGGGGGCGCTACCCCTACGTTATTGCATCCTCTCATTCTGCAACGCCAAATCAATGTCAGTTCGACAGAAGTGGTTTGCTCTGGTTGTGAATTCGGGAAGCCCCCTAAATCCCCCAAAATTGGGGGACTTTGAATCAGAGGTTTGGTCTTAAAGTCCCCCAGAATGGGGGATTTAGGGGGCAGAAGCCGCTGACAACGAAGCGAAAAAACTCGTCGAACTGACGTTAAATCAGCATGCGTCACAATCGTCCGCGAACTTGGCAATATTTGCGCTGACGATCGGACAGCGGCTCTTGCCACGAGTAAGCAAAATGACTGATTGAATTCACCTGCGGGCCTGCCTGCCGAATCGCCTCCATCTGCATCTCTAAAGGCGGACGATTGCTAATCGATTGCTGCCAAATTCCTGCCAAAACTGGCTTCACTTGCTTTTGGGATGACGCTTGACCTAACACCCGGCGCACCTGATTGACAATGCAGGTCGTGTTGCCACACACGCCATAAGACATGGGATGCCACTCTAGCGACGCAGGAAACCGATCCCACGGCTGCAAGCGCGAGTCGAAGCCTTGACCCACATTTTGATTGGCCTCAGGAAAGAAAACCGCTCCGGTAGGAATGCCTAACCGTTGAGCCGGGGCAGCCCCAGCCGCCAAAAAGTCCACAACGCCCTGCATGGCATGTGCCACACTAAATCGCCACAAGTCCAATCGCAAAATTGCGGCTCGGTTCGCGATCGGAATTCTGCTTTCGTTAACAGCCGGAATGCGCCCTTGCCACATCGGCGGGCCGGGTTGATTGGCATAGAGCTTATCGACCGCCACCACATCCGCCGCGCTGATCGAGCCGCGCTGAATAAACCGCTTGATTAACTCGCGTCCTTTGTCATTTAAGGCCCGTTGCAGAATGGCTTGCTGGGCTGCGTCTCCATAAATCCACAGATCTTTGACTTTGTTGGCAATAGAGGCACCACCCGTGCCGCGCGGATAGCGAATATAGTCAAACAGCATCCCATCGGGGCGGCGTTTAGCGATCGCTGCCACCAGTTGGGCATAATCTTGCCGCGCCTGCGGATTATAAGGATCAATAAACGCTTCATCGGGGTTGAACGCTCCTAGCTCAGTGCTTAACCCCGCGATCGTATTCATCGTTAAGCTAGTTTGCCCCTGACCATTTTTGGCCAGCGCCGCTTCTCGATCTGGTCGAATCGCGTAGGTATAGCCAAAATTCATGCTAAACATCCACGCGTAAACCGATAATCCTCGTTCTCGCCCTTTTTGAATGGCTTGTGCTAGAAGATCGACGTTTTCTGAACCTGGCAGTTTCACCACCGAATTCCAGGCAGTCGGGTTATCGGCTTGCGGAAGCAAGACTTGCCCATTATAAAAGACCTCAACATTGATCTGGTTATAGCCTCGATCGACAATGCGATCGAGCACTTCTTCTAGCGCCCCTGGCTGAATATCGCACGGGTAGAGCCGAATCCAGATCGCTTGAGTTTTGAGCCAATTCTGATTGCGACATTTACGAAGTTGGTCTGCCCGTTCAGCAACCAGAGTTTTGTAATGCTTTTGGGCATTTTTGTCGTCTTTTTGTGCAGCTTTACGAGCCGTCTCTTTGCGGGCGATCCCCTCCGTGGTTTGTTGACAATAGGGGGGAAATTCTGCCTGGGCTGGATGGCTCCAAAACCCTTGACCTATCAACGTGGTGGCGACGATCGCACTCATAACTCGCTGGCGCAGATACCGATGTCTCTTCATGCTTACCGATTGCCCAAATCCCATATAATGCTTAGAATCTCTTCGTGATCTTGCTCGATTAGACTGCACAGGCCCCCTAAAGTCAGGCACCCCGATCGTGATTTTGCCAGACGCTGCCGTCTATAAAATCGAGTCCTAAGTGTATAGGGTACAGGATGAGGCACCCATATAACTTCGGTTCTCAAGTTCTATTGTCTGAGGTGCGCTGGCATTCGCTATATTTCCGATCGAGTGTTTAGTGCTTCTGCTTCTTTGAGAAAAGTAGTCCTGTCAATTCTAGAAGGGTTACGTAAGTGTCAGTTCTCCTATTTTTCCCATCTTCACACTCAATTTACGGATCATTCAAAAAACGATGGCTTCATCAGGTTTCTGTTAAGTCGGCAGACGGAAAACTTCTGCTGAATTTCCAGGTAGGATAAAGAGAAGTCAGTCATGCGAAACGTTGATCGCTTTGTGCTTCAAATCACCCAACATTTGTGACCACGCGACCTCATTGACAACGCTCTCCAGAAGCTTGGGGCAACTTTATGGATGTTTGTGAAGCAAACGATTTAGACTGTCGCGAGGCAGGCCGGTCTCTTCGCCAAGTTTTGATCCAAGCAGGGGCTAATTCATCGAATCTAGCCGCAGAACTCTGGGTCGAACGCTTCCTCAATCATCTCGCCACGGGTTTCAATCACTGCTTAAGTCAAACCGTCCCAAATCTTGAAGCGTCACTTTGGCAGAGGTTAGCCGATGACTTGAGCCAGGCACTAGCAGGAGAAGTGATCGCGATCGCCCTTCCCGCTTCAGATCGCGATCAGTTTGAGATTCAACACACTGCTTTTGTTGAGTCAACTCCGTCAAGCTGTGGGGCTAGAACATCGTTGAATTTAAAGTCTGGCAACCTGATCACCCAGGCTCAGTTAGATCACCTTCAGAGTCAAAGCTGGCAAAGTGCCTGGAAAATTGGCGACCCATCAGACCCGATCGGCTGGCTGATTGTGGCTCCGTTGTCGCTGGCGATCGAGGGGCAATTTGCAGATGTCCTGCTCGCGCAAATGCGCTCAACTCTGGTGCAACGAGCCATCCTTCAAGCCACTCAAGCAGTGCAACAGGCGCGATCGGTGCAGCGGCTCCAGCATCAGTGTCAGCAATTGAGCGATCGCAACCGTGAACTCGCTCATACCAATCAGCTAAAAAGTGAGTTTTTAGCCAACACTAGTCACGAGATTCGCACGCCGCTCACCTCTATTTTGGGCTTTACTCACTTGCTGCGAGAGCAGGGATATGACTTTGACAATGTGCGCCATCACGAATATCTCAAGATTATTCTCAGTAGCGGTCAGCATTTATTAGCCCTGATCAACGATATTTTGGATCTGTCTAAAATCGAGGCGAATCAGCTAGACCTGCAACTCGAACCGATCGAGGTGTCTCACCTGTGCCAAACCGCCTTAAAGCTGGTCAAAGAAGCAGCCAACAATAAAGGGTTGTCGCTTCAGCTAGAGATTCAACCTCAATTGCCGACGCTGATCGCTGACCCGCTTCGGCTCAAGCAGATGCTGTTCAATCTGCTGTCAAATGCCCTCAAGTTTACCTCACGGGGAGCGGTGGGCTTAACCGTGCGAGTGGCGGATGACACGCTACACTTCGTGGTTTGGGATACTGGTAAAGGAATTTCGCCCGCAGAACAAGATCTTCTGTTCAAACCTTATGCTCAACTGGCAAACGCCGTGCCAGGAGAAGGCACTGGGTTGGGGCTTGCCCTGACTCAAAAACTCGCTGAACTTCATGGCGGTTGGGTAACTATGCAATCTGAGTCGAATCAAGGGTCACGATTTACGATCGGACTGCCGCTCATTAAAGAGGCTTCTGTGATTCAGCTCCCAGAAACCCAGACAAACCCTGATCTGAGTTCTACGATCGCCCCCGCTGCTCAAATCGCGACTGCCGCCGACCCAGCAAAACGGACGTTTTCTCTTCCCACTCCGCCAGTTGAAAAGAGACATTTGCCTAAAGCGAGTCGTCCCTACAACATTCTTTTGGTCGAAGACAACTTGCACAACGCTCGGCTGATGATCACCTGTCTGTGCAAGTTGGGCTATGAAGTTACCTGGGCAAAAGACAGCACCGAGATGTGGCAATCCCTCAAGCCACCGTTTCCGGCACTGATTTTGATGGACATTCACCTGCCGGGTGCAGACGGGCTAACGTTGACCAAACAACTGCAAGCCAGCGATGCCTATCGGAGGATTCCGATTATTGTGCAGACGGCAATGGCCATGAAAGGCGATCGAGAACGCTGTTTAGAAGCAGGCGCGATCGACTATCTCTCAAAGCCAATTGATCTGGCAACTCTAGCGCAAATGGTAGCGAAGTATAGCGACGCAGGAAATGAGATCTAGAGTGTAGGGTAGAAGAGAGGTTTTCTTTCATGACTATGCTGCTACAAAAACTAGAGCAACTGACCACTCTATTCGCCGAAATGGAGACAGCAATGATTGCTTACTCTGGTGGCATTGATAGCACATTGGTTGCCAAGATTGCTGTCGATGCTTTGGGCGATCGTGCGATCGCCATTACCGCCGAGTCTCCTTCTCTATTGCCCGAAGATCTAGAAGATGCGCGAGTTCAGGCGGCTGAGATGGGGATTGCTCATAAAGTTGTGCAAACTCACGAGATGGACAACCCCAATTACAGCAGCAACCCAGTCAATCGCTGCTATTTTTGCAAAAGTGAGTTGCACGACACGCTGAAACCGATGGCAATGCAGTGGGGTTATCCCTATGTGGTAGATGGCGTGAATGCGGATGATTTGCACGACTATCGTCCTGGCATTCAGGCGGCAAAAGAACGCGGGGCACGATCGCCCCTTGCCGAAGTCGGAGTCACCAAAGCCGAAGTGCGCGAACTCTCAAAACATCTCGGTCTGCCCTGGTGGGATAAACCGTCTCAACCGTGTCTGAGTTCGCGGTTTCCCTATGGCGAAGAGATTACGATCGCTAAACTTCAGCGAGTCGGACGATCGGAGGTCTATTTACGAAAGTTGGGTTGGCAAAATTTGCGCGTTCGTTCAGAGGGTGACACCGCTCGCATTGAGGTATTGCCCGATCAGGTTAAAGAGTTTGTGATCCAAACCGATTTGCCTCAACTTGTCTCAGCCCTTCAGTCCTATGGGTTTCTCTATGTAACGTTGGATCTAGAAGGCTACCGCAGCGGCAAGCTCAATCAGGTACTAGAACTTGCTGCGGCCAATCAGAAATAATAGTATTTTAGGACGGAGAAATGAGAGTGAGATTGGGAAAGTAGGTGCGGTAGCGATTGGCATCACGGGTAATGAGTGGCAACTGTGAAACCGTGGCATGAGCGCCAATGTAAAAGTCAGGCATTGGCGCAGTTTTGGTGCCACCGCGACGACGATAGATGAGGAAGCTTTGCCCTGCAAGAAAGGCGGCTTCCCAGGGTAAAGCGAAGCGTTGAAAGAGAGTTTCGGGGAGTGCAGCTAGGAGTGCGGCTTCTTGGGGAAATCCAACGGCGATTTCGGCGTAGATGATCGGGTTGATAGCAAGTTTATCTTGGCGAGCGTAGGTCGTAAGTTGATGGGTTGACCAGCTAAACCAATTTGGATCGTTGGTGAGGATATCGAGAATGATGTTGCTATCGACGAGGACGGTCATGGGGTTTCGCCATCGCGTGTGAGGCTAATGATTTGATCGGTGGTAACGTGCTGAAGCGTTCCACGCATGGTGGCAACCCAAGTTGAGATCGGATCGGCGGGTTGTTTTTTCTTGATATAGAGGCGGTTGCCTTCTATTTCAAGTTCGAGTTCGGTTTCGGGTAGAATTCCAAATTGATCGCGGATTTCGGGAGGAATCGTGATCTGTCCGTCTGGAGTGAGGTGCATGGTGAGCAGGTTACAAGATGGGGCGTGATTTGATTTTAGCCCTTCAATCCTACGGGTTTCTCTATCTCACATTAGCTCTAGAGAGCTACCGCAGCGGCAAGCTCAATCAGGTGCTAGAACTTTGCTGCGGTTAATCAGAAATAACCGAGAGGCGCGATCGCTGCATCACCACTGATCGACCATGATAGTATCGCGACTCAGTTCAAAGGTTATATTAATGATCAAATCATAGCTTTGGTTGCTAAATGAAATCGTTTGCTCTAACCTGTGCTTTAACTGCACTGGTATCGTCACCTTTTCTGCTGGCTGCTCTATCTTCTACGGCAAAAAACTGCGATCCCGCCTATCCGAGTGTTTGCATTCCTTCCCCGCCGCCTGACCTGGATTGTAAAGACATTTCTTATCGCAACTTTAAAGTGTTGTCTCCCGATCCGCATCGGTTCGATCGCGACAAAGACGGCATCGGCTGTGAGAAAAAATCATAAGCAAAGCGCTTACACAATCAAGTGTGCGAACAATTTCTACCAGCGTTGAATTGTTTTTGCTAAATCTTGCAGGTTTAGGTAGTCCACAACAAAGCTTTTTTGAAGTAGCTCAAGCGGAATGAATTCGTCATATTTTTGCAGTTGAGGAACTTCGTCTGAGTTGAGCAACTCATCCGCGTTCAGTCGTCTTTCTGTCAGCGATCGGATCTCATAGTCCAGACTTTCTAGCTTGCACTTACCGAGTCTGACGATTAGGAAATAGGGCGATCGTGCCTTGATGCTTTTTAGCCCTAATGTCTCTTTGCAGTAGACCCGCAAAAAGCGCTCCAGTGTGCGAAAAGCCATCGTGCCTGCCCAGGGAAAAATGCAGCAAAGCGCTTCATCTAGAAGCACGATCGAGTGATTGAATAATCCCGTTTTGTGTGCCAACCCGCGAGCTAACTGCAATCGCTGCTTTGCGCCTGCTTGCAAATATGAATAGTCAGTAGACTCTTGCAGAACTTGCCGCATGCGTTGCAGCACCCGATCGTGAATCTCGCCTGCACTGCCTCGCCAAGAACTAGAGGTTGCAGTTTTTTGACTCACTTGCACCGCAATCACTTTTTTCTTGGCATCGACTTCTAGCACTTCCCAAACTCGTCCTGCTAGAGAGATGCGATCGCCCTCTCCGGGCGGCACGACAATGCTGCCGATGGCTTTTCCGTCGCGTTTAACCACGTAATCTTCAACATCAGGGAAAATGGCGTAAAACTTAAAATTTCGGGCGATCTTTTCGCCTCGCAATCCGATAATCAGCCCACCTTCAGCCGTTTTCTGGATGTGATCAATGTCGATTAAATGCCTCAATAACTGCCGAAAATCATTTTGTGAAATGGCACGAAACGGCGGCAGTGTTAGCACCTGTTCAGCCAGCGCCGAGGGTGAAAGCTCTCCTCGCGAAGCCAACACGCTGATCGTTTGGTGATAGAGCAAACTAAACGGATATTGCATCGATCGAGCTGGCTCAATCCACTGCTCTTCGAGATAAAGCTGAATGACCGCAATGCACTGCAAAAGCTGCCAGGGCAACTGTTCGGGCAATAATTCTTCACCCGTGGGTCGCTCTTCTGCACAGACAAACCGCATCTCAGCCGCGCCACCTCGTCTGCCCGATCGCCCTAATCGCTGCAAAAAGCTGGCAACCGAAGCAGGCGCTTCAAGCTGAATGACGCGATCGAGTTGCCCCAAATCAATGCCCATTTCAAACGTCACCGTCGCGGCAGTTACGGCTGGCGTATCAGGTTTTCGCATCGCCGTTTCTGCGGTTTCTCTCAAAGCGGCTGAAATGCTGCCGTGATGAACGTGATAAATATCGGGAAATCCTTTAGCGTGGGCGATTTCTCGCAGTGCTGCGATCGCCTCTTCAGTTGCGGTGCGCCCATTGGCAAAAATCAGACATTTGCGCCCTTGACTTTGATTAAACAGATGCAAATGATAAGGGTTAAACGCTGAATCTTTGGTTTCCCCGATCGCTCTCACAACCATTCCAGGATCATAGAAATGCTCTAGCGAAAGCTGAATGTTGCGCTGCCCGTCTTCGATTTGTGGCGTACTCACCGATCGAGTGGTGCCCGATCGCAGCCAGTTTTCTGCCAGTTGATAATCTCCCAGCGTTGCAGAAAGTCCGATTCGGCGCGGTTGATTGTGAGTGAGTTGGGCGAGACGCGAAAGCTGACAGAGAATCTGTGCCCCACGATCGCTGCCAATAAAAGCATGAATCTCATCAATCACGATAAATCGCAAATCGCCAAAGACGCGATCGAGATCAGCGCTTTTATTAATCAGCAGACTTTCTAATGACTCTGGGGTGATTTGCAAAATGCCGCGCGGATCGGTGAACAGCTTTTTTTTGCGGCTTTGAGTCACGTCTCCGTGCCACGCCCATACGGGAATATCGGCGTATTTTAAGAGATCAGTTAAGCGATCGAACTGATCATTAATCAGTGCCTTAATCGGGCCGATATACATCGCACCCACCGACTGAGGAGGATTTTCACACAACAACGTCAACACGGGTAGGAATGCTGCCTCTGTCTTTCCAGATGCCGTTCCTGCTGCAATCAGCAAATGATTGTCTGTATCGAATACAACACGACAAGCTTCGATTTGAGCCTGTCTCAGATCAGTCCAGCCATTGCTATAAATATAATCTTGAATAAAAGGAGCAAGACGCTGGTAAGAATTCTGCATGAACACTAATTCTCAGTAAAGTAAAATCACTGGTAAACCTTGAGAAATTAAAAACCTAAAACTAAATCAGTTCAGAGTTTTCAATCACTAATACTTCATTCAGCTTTTTTTGCGGCTCAAGTTAAGGCAGGGCAAGGATCGTCACATTCTACGCTCAAGATATCGTTTTGGTCAAAATCCTTTTATGATAAATAAAATCTATCTTCCGATGGATTGAGAGACCGCTCCATTGTTAGATAACCTGCACAAGGCTCACAATTTTAAAGCGATGAGTCCTAAATATAGTCAGATACTCACGGAGACAAAATTTACTATGCTGAGAAAAATCGTGGCTGCTAGTGTTATTGCAGTTTTGACAGGCTATGCCTTACCGGGAGCGGCCCAATCGATCGATACCAATCTCGCTCAAACCCCAACAACACCTACAGAAACTCAGCCAACGACACCTACAGAAACTCAGCCAACAACACCCTCTACAGAGACGACTCCTATAACGCCTTCAACCACAACTACAGACCCGATTAAAACCCCTTCTACCGAGACGCAGCCGACGGCTCCTACCGAGACGCAACCGATGACTCCTACCGAGACGCAACCGACGACTCCTTTGCCATCTACTCAGCCAGTCACCCCAGAACCCACGACCACGACCCCATCTACTACTCCGTCTGCTGAGGTAAAGCCCGGCGACGCAACGGCTACAACAACGGTGCTCTCAGAAGAAACGATCACGGGCATCAAAGAAGTTTCATTTCCGACCCCGCCCGTCACGCCTGCCTTTTTTACATTGCCGATCGAGCTTCGGGTTGTGAAAGATCCGGCAATCACCAGCAATACGCCGATCACCGATAAGAATGCTACTGACCTTTCAGCCTGGTCAAGTGCGATCAGAGCTTGTGCGATGGATAGACCTGCGTTTGTCCGCATGGTCGGTGATCAGCAAGTGCCCTTCATGGTCAATGGCACCGAAGGGAAAGTCAGACTGAATGCAAACGACAAGCCCGTTTGTAGTGGTTAATTTTTTCTAAGTCATTCCATTGGCTACTTAGAAATTTCTAATGATCAGGGAGTCGATCGCGATCGGCTCCCTGATTTTTTGGGGTGCGATCGCTTTAGCAATGCTTTTGTGAATGGGTCATTTGTCATATATCTCATGTGCCAAATGACCCATGTCAAATTAATCAAGATCTAAAGACGTGAATTCGACGACTTCGTTATCAGTCCATCGCGCCCCCTAAATCCCCCAACTTTGGGGACTTCAAGTCAAAATTTCCGGTTCAAAGTCCCCCATTCTGGGGGATTTAGGGGGCAGAAGCCGCTCTTGACGAATCGATAAATCTCATCGAATTCACGTTAAAGAGTGAATTCTGCAAACTCGCCGTTGGGTTTTGCTTGGGCAACTTTGCTGACTCGACTCGGTTGAAAATCTGAACGCTGCAAAAGTTGACTTAGAGATAGGTGAGGGTTTTGATGCAAGATATTTAACACGCTCATAAAATCGCGCACAATCTCACCGGGAGTCAACAATTTATCAGCCCCGACTCGATCGCTAATCACGCTCAAAAATTCCTTTAATTCCTGCGACGAGAGCGTCTTGCTGTAGTCGTAGTGGTGCTTGTGCATTTCTGCTAATCGTTGCAGCAATTGCAAAACTTCAGATTGGCTCAACGGCTCTAAGCGAATCACGGGCGCGATCGTATCGACCATGCCACTCTGACTAACTAACGCACTTTGAGCCGTGCGCCGTTGCCACGCCGGGTCACTATAAAGCCCCCGTCGCGGATCTTCTAAAAATTGGGGAGTGCCTCCAATCACGATCCCCAAATGTGACACTCTACCTTGCATCACATCGTTAAACATCGCCAGCAGTTTGTCGTAGTTATTTTGACGAGACACCGTAGTTGAAATTTTTAGCAGGTGAATCACTTCATCTAACACAATGATCAGACCTTTATAGCCAATGTCTGCAACAAATCGAGCCAAAAGCTTGATGTAGTCATACCAGGTATCATCGTCAATAATTACCCGCACCCCTAACGCAGCTTTTGCCTCTGTTTTGGTCGAAAATTCTCCTCGCAGCCAGCGCAATGCTGACTCTTTCTTGAGATCATCATCACTGCGGTAGCCGGACCAATAAGCAATGATTACGTTTGCAAACTCAAATCCATTTACCAAGTCTGCAACATCTTGAGTGACGGCTCGAATTTTGGCTTCTATGTGAGCATCAAACCCCCGATCACTAGACTTCAAACCTGTCTCCTGTGCCACTTGAGTTTGAATTCCGGCAATCCAGCGCTCTAAAATCATGGTCAACGCACCGCCATCAGGTCGGCTCTTAGTCGTGAGATTATGCATCAGTTCTCGATAGGTCGCGAGGCTAGAACCATTCGTTCCGGCGAGGCGACGATCGGGCGTGATATCGGCATCTGCAACCACAAACCCTTGCTCCACGGCATGACTGCGGAGCAATTGCAGCATAAAGCTTTTCCCGGCTCCATAACGCCCGATCACTAGGCGAAACGTCGCACCGCCCGCCGCAATATTACTTAAGTCTTGCAGCAGCGTCGCGACTTCTTTTTCTCGCCCCACAGCAATGTGATCTAGCCCCAAGCGGGGAACAACTCCTGCCCCTAATGCGTTGAGTAAAGCAGTGGAGACTCGCTTAGAGAGTTGAGACGGTGCCATAGAGTTGCGCGTGAAGTGAATCGCAACCAGCGTATCACTGCTGATAGCGAACGATCGCTTTATCAACGTTGGGAGCTTGCCCGAAAGCACACATTTAAAAAAGATCTGTGAAGTCTCGCTTTACTTTATGCAGTTTTTAACTCAGTGCCTATACTAATTCTTAGATTAGATTTATCTAATGAAATGAAAACTTGAAAATCGGGGATCTTTTATCTGCTAACTCTTTGAATAATCAGGACTCCTAAAGGACTTTCAACCGACGTGCGATATATCACTCACTTCAGCAAATTTATCGAAGATCCTCCGCCAAAACTCGTAAGTTAGAGCGATTTTTCCCGGAAATCCGTTAAATGCTCAGTAGTAATAGCACAGTAGGAATGATTAAGTAATTACTAGCAAAATACGGATGAGTTGTCTGGAACCATCCCCCATGTCATTTCACTCGTTCCTGAATGTATCGCTCATTATCCCGCCGGCGGAGTAGTCTCATGTTTCAGCAATTTACAGCAAGACTCGTCACCCTAAGCACGATCGCAACCCTCTCTTTTTCGTCTGCGGTGAACGCCGTCACAGTCTACCAGATTGACGATGGAAAGAGTGAGGCTGCCGTGGGGCTGACTCCCAGTTCTTGTACTGCGACTTCCCCTCCGATCCCTAGAACCAATCCGCCCCCCGTTTTTGGCGATTTGCTATGGCTCAATTCTTTCAACACCAGAGCCGGGGGCGAATTTATTGACTCGATCGATGTCGTTTGGGGCGCACGGGTCACTGATCCCTGCACCAAAACCGAATTGCTTGACAGCGGACTCTCAAATGAACCCGCAAAAGTTTTTTTATACACCGACGCTAACGGAGACGGACAGCTAGAGCTTTTAGCTGAAAAAGATACGATCGTTCGCCCTCCTGATCCAAAGCGTCCTGACATTTTTTCTAGAATTGTGCTTGACCAACGCCAGCAAGTCAGTGGAACTTTCTATGTAGCGGCTCTGTTTCCTAACCAGCTAGAAGGACAATTTCCGGCGGCTCTCGATATTCCACCCGCTGGCACACCTCCTAGAGCCGGGAAGTCTTGGCTAGCTTTTAGCACCTCTTCTGGCACCTCTACCAGCCCGTATTTTGCTCCTAGCGTCGATCCGCTTTTAAAGCTGACCAATGATAACGTCTACACTGCGGGTTATTGGCTATTGCGCGCCAACGGCAGTGCAGCCCCCTTAAAATCGGTTCCAGAGTCAACGTCAGTGATTGGTTTGGTGGCGATCGCCACTTTGAGCGCCGGAACGCTGCTCAGACGGAAACCAAAATCTTGATATCTCCCTGATTGCGGACTCGCTCTCTTAAGCGGTGGCGCTATGATATTGAGCATTAGTTGCAACTGCGAACCTCTTCCGTAGAAACACAAAAATGCTGACAATGGTGACAACGGTTGTGACGATCAATCTGCTCTTAGCGCTAGGCTGCTTTTATATAGCGTGGAAAGTGTGGCAGTTTAGACGAGCGATCGCCACCGCAGCCGATGCCCTGCTGATCGCCGAGCAACACACCCACGCTGTGCTACACGGTGCCCCCGACGCGATTCTCAGAGGGCAGATTGGGACTCACCAGCTTCGACAGAGCTATCAGAAATTAGAACCTCAATATCAGCAAGTCAGACGAGCACTGGCACTCTTGAGTTTAGGGCAAACAGTTTGGAGACGGCGCGCCCAATTTTTGCCTCTTCCAAAAATGTCTCAGCGAACCTTTAGAACGTCGAAAAACAAACCGAGAAAATAATCAACGGTGCCCCTTTACCCATAAATTTCCTTTTGCAAGGGTCTTAGCTCCCAATCTTGAGATACTTTATAGAAGACAGACGAGTCAGTGGCTCTACTGAAATCTTTGAGATCTGTCCTATGGCTTGGAAGGATTCAGCAAGACTCTGGCAGAATAGGGTTAACTTACCCAAACGCAAGGTCTGAGTAGGTGTTAACAAAGGATTAGTGCGAGAATTATGTCAAACAATCGTTCTGGATTTTTGGGAGGAATAATCATCGGAGCTACCTTTGGAGCGATCGCAGGTCTGTTGGTCGCACCTCGTACCGGACGTGAAACTCGGCAGCTAATCAAAAAATCTGCTGATGCTCTCCCAGAGTTGGCAGAAGATTTATCAACGACTGTGCAACTTCAAGCAGATAGACTCTCAGAAACCGCTTTACGAAACTGGGATGGCACTTTGGGGCGGCTACGCGAAGCTGTTTCTGCGGGGCTAGATGCGACCCAGCGCGAACACCAACTGCTCAACCGCACCGAGGTGGAACCACCCACTGACTCTCAGCCTCCTTTACGCGATCGTTTGCTATAGGCGAAATCTGGTGATTGATCCCATCTTCTGGTTAGGACTCTCGATCTTATTGGTGGCGGTGAGCATTGCTGCCGTCTTGATTGTCATGGTGCCTGCCATTCAAGAGTTGAGCAGAGCCGCTCGCAGTGCCCACAAGCTGTTTGATACGCTCAATCGTGAGCTTCCTCCCACGCTAGAGGCGATTCGGCTGACGGGGCTAGAGATTACTGAACTGACAGACGATATTAGTCAGGGCGTTCAGAGTTCGAGTCAGGTCGTTAAGCAGGTTGATCAGAGCATTAGCGGGGTTAAACAACAAGTCCAGAAGGCTCAAACTACAAGTCGAAGCGTGTTTGCCGGAGCCAAAGCTGCTTGGAAAACCCTAACTCAGCCTGCTCCCAAAACGAGACGTGACCGCCTTTCTTCATCCACACGTAACTCGATCGATTTGAACGAATCTCGTCGCCCTGAGCCTAATAGTGAACCCCTCGATCGACCCTATGCCTCTCCAGGCTATCTCGCTTATCCTGAAGTCGATGACTTAGGCAATGAAATCTTGGAGTTAGACTCCCATTCGTCAGAGGTGGCTAGAAACGGACTTCGCGATCCTCTGAGAGACACCCACGATCGCAGTGATCAACAACCGACTCGGAGTGACAACAATTTTTAGTCTTTCTCGGCGTGATGATCACAGGCACCTGCAATGGGTGCCTTTTTTAGGCAAAATTTATCAAGCAAATTGACTCGGTTCCCCTTAGCCTCCTAATATTAGATTAGAGTGAACAAATGTAAAGAAAGGTAAGCCTGACTACGCTTGCCGCTGTGATCCCCTCAGACATCCGTTCATCTCGTTTAATGACCCCTATCTCAAACGTCAATGCACTATTTTTTGAGTCGCCCTTTTTGGAAGGCAGTCACCGTCTTTTGTCTAACGCTCTCGATCTGGACGATCGCTCCCGCAGCCCAGGCTTATAACAACCCAGATTTATTGCCCGATCAGCCCACAAATGTGATTGACTTGGCAAAGATCTTAACCGCAGTCCAGGAAGAGACGCTCTCTAAGAATCTGGGTGAATTTGAGGCCGAGACGGGTTGGAAACTGCGGGTGCTAACTCAGTTTGATCGCACTCCTGGCACTGCCGTTAAACAATTTTGGGGACTCGATCGTAAAAGTGTGATGCTGGTCGCCGATCAGCGAGGGGGCAACATTCTCAACTTTAGTGTGGGAGATGACTTCTTCCCCCTGCTCTCACGGACTTTTTGGATCGAGCTGCAAACCCGATTTGGCAATCAATTTTTTGTTCGTGAAAACGGGGAAGATCAGTCAATCATTCAAGCCTTAGATGCTGTCAAACTGTGCCTACGTCAAAACGGCTGTAGCGTCGTTCCGGGGTTGCCGAGAGAACAGTGGATTCTGACACTCGTAACTTCGACGATCGGAGGCGTGATTTTTGGATTTGCCGGGCAGCCTCGCAAAGGTCAAGAAGGTCAGGGCTTTTCGTGGCAGTGGGCGCTGATCTTCTCGCCGCTTTGGGGCATTTTGTTTCTCGCGTTTGGGGTCGGCCCGGTGGTGACTCGCACGTCTGACTGGCTGCCTCTGTTTCGCAATGTGTCAGGGTTTGCATTGGGTGCACTGGTGGCATTTTTAGCTCCAATGCTTAGAAAATCGTCTGCCCCTGAACTGTGAGAATTCGGTTCTCAGGTTAACGTCAGTTCGACAGTAGTCGTTCGCTTCGGTGATGAATTCGGGAGAGCTACCTAAATCCCCCGGTTCAAAGTCCCCTAATTTGGGGGGATTTAGCGGGCAGCCCGGACTGGCAACCGCAGCGAAAAGCTTCATCGAATTCACGTAAAATTAACACCCTGATCACGACGTTGAGCGAAACCGGGTTGTTGCCACGCTCTAGCGCTTTCTGCTCCTTGCCGCCTCAACAAATGCCTGAAATAATCGCTGATGAGCAGGATCTTGAGCCGACATTTCTGGGTGCCACTGAAGAGCAAACATCCACGGATGATGTTGATGCTCGATCGCTTCTATCACTCCATCAGAGGCTTTCGCTACCACTTTCCATTCAATGGGCAGATTCCGTACGGCTTGGTGATGCCAGGTGACGATCGTCGCTTGGGTAGTCCCCAAAATGGTCGCTAGTCGGCTTTCGGGCAGAATATCAACCTCATGCTGAGTCGGGCGACGGGGATGATCGAGCCGATGCGCGATCGCGGTTCCATAAATATCTGGCACATGCGTCACCAAATCGCCACCACTCGCAACATTAAGCATTTGCATTCCCCGACAAATTCCTAGCACGGGAATCGAGGCGGTTAGCGCTAGTTTCGCTAAGGAAAATTCAAATTCGTCTCGATCGGGGTCAACCGAATAAATCGTCGGGTGAGCCATTCCGCTATAGAGCGTCGGACTGATATCACCACCTCCGGGCAAAATCAGTCCATCTAATATGGCAAGAATCTGTCTGAGATCGGGTTGATTAGGCGGCAACAAAATTGGAGTTCCGCCAGCCGCTTGCACCGCATCGACATAAGTTCCGGGTAAGCAGAGTTCACCTGCTTCGTTGCGGCTATGATTTGGGATTCCGATGATTGGCGAAGCCATGATTGCAAGGTGAAGAGTCCGACTTCTATTGTGCCTCCTCTACTTACTATTCTGCCCTTAGCTAGATGCGCTTGTATAAAAACGCAACGCAAAGCGCCAGAAAAATCGAGACGCAAAGAGAAGCGCGATCGCCAGCAAAGCCGCTGCGATCGTCCACCCTAAATTCGTTCGACCCAACATCGCTTCTGAAGGAATGGTTGTCAGAAAGGCCACGGGAACCACAAACGTGAAAAAGAATCGATAGGTAGCCGGATATGCCGCCATCGGAAATCGACCCGCTTCGAGCAATCCTCGCAGCACCTCAGTGACGTTATAGATTTTTACAAACCAGATGCTCGTCGCCCCTAACATAAACCAGAGGCTATAGAGAATCGCCAACCCAAAAGTGAGCGGAATTAAACTCGACAGATAGTTTTGCAGCCCAACTCCCAGACGACTGCCCGCATAGATGACAACAATCAGCCCGAATATCAAATCAGGTAAGCCCCACGGAGACAGCGTATGAGTTGACAGCCAAAACTGTGAGCTAATCGGCTTGAGCAAGACAAAATCCAGCGTTCCTTGCTGCACATGGCGCACGATGCGATTGAGATTTGGAGCCAAAAACGTCGCCGAAAAGCCTTCTAGCAGCGTGAACACTCCGACCACAATCAGGGCTTCTTCCCATCGCCAACCCGCAAAGGTGTAGCCCGTTCGGTAGAACAAAAACAATCCGAATAGACTCCCAGCAAGTCCGCCCAGACTGGTGAATGCTGCTACCAAAAAGTTTGTACGATACTCAAGTTCTGTCGCGATCGACGTACTCCAAAACAGCATCAACAAATCCCAGTATCGCTGCATACTAAGCTCCCATTCCCGAATATTGCTTAAGTCCTTTGCGCCAAAGCCACCGATTTAAGACAAAGAACACCACGCCCCAAATCAGCATCACGAGAAACCCTTGCCCAATATTTGTCGGCAAACCTACTAAGATGCTGGCCGGAAAATTAACCAGATAGGGAAACGGCGTAAACAGTGCGATCGTTCTCACCACTGGCGGAAACACTTCTAACGGTGCAATCACGCCCGATAAAAATAAATAAAACAAAAACCAAAATTCTTGCAGCGAACTTGCACGCTCCGTCCAAAACGACAGCATCGCAAACGTGTATTGAATGATGAATTGCAGTGCGAACGCTAACACAGTCGCAATTAGAAATAGTAATAAGTTAGTAGAACTCGGTAGCCAGAACGCGGCAGGATATAGCCAGAAGAATAGCCCAATTAATAAAAACGCAAACGGCAATCGCGCAAATTTTTCTGAAATGTGAGAGATGACGTGATAGAAAACAGGGTCGATCGGCTGCATTAATCGAAATGACAATTTGCCTTCAACGACCTCTCGCTCAAACTCCCAAATCACCCAAACAACGGTTAACTGTCTGACGAGAAACACCGCCAAAAAATAGCGGGCAAAGTCGGTTGGAGACAACCCAAAGTTGCCTTGCTGGGCTGCCTGAGTCCATACGCCCATGAGAATGATCGGCAACGAGCCAGACAGCACCCACAAAATGAGTTCTGCGCGATACTCCACCATATAGGCGTAGTAAACGAGCAGCATTGTTTTAATCACTCTAAAAAGTCGCTTCATCGCTTTTGATTAATTGATGTGCATTAAATGTATTGAAGTTAATTGTCTCGATAAACATCTTGACGATGAGCCATGATCACAATGGTAATGATCGAACTGGTTTGACTAAACTCACTCGTATTTTCTGCATTCGTTTGGCTGCTTTCTTTAACTGTATAAATGACCCGCCAGTCACCCACTCGATAGCGAAAATAACCAGCATATACACCTTTAAGTTTTTGATGTTTGCACGGCTGTATGGGTCTTGACGTAACTGTTCAAAACAGCGATTTAACCGACGAACTAAAGAAGGGTCTGCCTGTTCATAAAACTTCTGTGCTTTGCGTGTGAAATTTAATTCAATCATCTCTGCGGATGCTGTCGAAAGACACCACTTCTCCCACATCAGCCTCTTGTACTGCCTCAAGAAATGCGGCTTCGAGACCCGAAATGTTCAATAATTCCTGAGTAGCTTCATTGACCTCACGATCTTCCAAGTAGGCTAAAAAGTCACTGGCGACTCGCAGCCGTTCAGGAGAAAGCTGTCTGAGACGCTTCTCTGCTTCCTGTAAAAGATTGATCGTTTCTTGCGCGGATTCCATTGCGAACCTCTTTGGTAATTTGAGCGTTTGTAGGGATTGTTTATTTCACATCTTCGCTCACGCCTTCAAGAAATGCGATCGCGCCTTTTGCCCAAACATTATTTTCTGCAAAGTGTTCGCCGACTTTGACACCTGCTTTTTTGCCGCCCTTCCAAAGCCGCTTGAGGCTGAGGAAGTTTTGCCAGCGCTGCGGGTCTTGCGCTTCGATCAGTTTCGCTTCTACTTCAATGATTTGAGGAACAGCGATCGGGTCTGCAAGATTGGGATATTTCTGCTGGAGTTGATCAACGAACTGCTTGTAGTCTGTTAGTAAGATTTCAAAATTTTGCTCTGTCGTTGACTGATCTTGCGTAATGATCATGTCTCCTTCTACATTGCCTGCAACTCCACCTGAAACAGAACCGTGAAAATTTTGCTGTACTTTAGGAGTGTTGTTCATGAGTCGTATGCCTCGCTGCGATGTTTGATAGTGAGAATGGAAACGATCTGGATGTCATCGTCGATCGTATAAAGAACGCGATAGTCGCCTGTGCGAAAACGGTAGATGCTTGCAAAGTCGCCTTTAAGTGGCTTGATGTTGGGATGTATGCGAGGATTTTGTTCGAGATGGATGAAGCATCGAGCGACTTTTTTGGCAGTAGCGCGATCGAGCTTGATGTAGAGTGCTTCGGCATCTGGATGTAAGACGACTTCATACATCAGAACGAAGTTCTCTCCAGTTTTTGAATTGACTGGTGGGGGTGGATTGGGCTTGCTTGAGTTTGGTCAGGAGATTGGGGTCGGTGCTGAGTTCTTGTGTGGCTTCGTGGGAGGCTTTGTCGAGGAGATAGGCGGCGAAGTCGGTGAGGGTTTGGAGATGCTCGATCGAGAGTTGGGGTGAGATCTCAATGAGTTGGGCTTGGAGGGCTTGAGATTGTGCGATCGCGAGATCAGTTGTGTCAGGGTGGTTGGCTAAGTTCATAGAATGGTTTTGGGGTTGGCTGGGTTTATTCTACTGAATCGGGTGGAGGCGTGATTAGATTGCCTTCGACGTTACCTGCAACAGCACTAACTGGGGCGTAGAAGTTTTGAGTGATGGGAGAGCGATCGCTGTTTTGGCTGGTTTGTCGATCGGGCTTCTGTGCTTCCAGATAGGCTTGAAAGACTTCGTAGTTGTAGAAATTCCAGCGCTTTTGGATTACTTTGATCACTTTCAAGAATTCTAGAGATGAAGACGAGTAATGCCAGAATTCAGATAGTAGTTGAGGATTTCCTAGCTTGCCAAGTGCTTCTATTGCTTCTGCCTTGGCATCGTTAAACTTACTTTTTAGAATAAGTTGAATCAGTCTCGGTGTAGCCAATTCATATAGTGCTTGTAGGGTTGATGCTGGGATAGGATGCTCTGAAAACCTTCCCAGTACATATATAGCCTTCCAGCAGATATCCTGATCTTCATGATCAATCGCTGTGATTAGCATCGGAATAGCACTAGTCTCGCCGAGATAGCCTAGTGAAATAGCTGATCGGTAGCGAGTATGATAGTCTTCGTCTTGAATTTTTTCAAAGAGTTCACGGAAAGCTATTTCGTCTTTCCCCGCCGCTTTAAATATATCAGCCACTGCCCAAGATATTTCAAAGTTTGTATCTTGAAGCGCCTGAAATAATCCTTCGATTGCATCTTCAACTCCTATTGTCATAAGTGCTTTAGCAGCGCGTATACGCAAATCAGAGTCTAACCATTCATTCTCTAAAATCTGTAAAAGTCCAGGTACTGCTGTTTCATGAGAAAGTTGTATGAGCGACTCGGCTGCTACTTCACAAACTTCTGGCTCTTTATCTTCTAACGCTTGGATTACACCAGCGATCGCAGGAGGAGTGCCTATTTTTGACAAGGCTAAAACAGCTAATCCACGTACTAATTCTTCTTCATCTTTCAGAGCATTGAGTAATCGTGGTATGACTCTTTCACATCCTAAGAGACCAAGCGCAAGGATATAGGTTATGTGAGTATCATCATCTAATGTGGCAAGTAAGACAGGAATAGCTGTTTTATCCTCCAGTTTCTCTAACATCTTTGCAAATTCCTCCCATACGCAAGCCTCTTCAGGTTCTAGAAGATTTTGAATTAGTCTATGGATTGAAGGATAGATGTCTTGTTGAATTGGTATAGGTAATACTTTCTCAACTGTGGCTGAATTGCCCACACGCAGTTTATGAACTGTTGCATTTTGAGCAAGAGATTTAACTGTAGATCTGCCTTCTAGCTTCTTTAAAGCTTGATTTATTCTGTGTTTAATATCGGAAGAATCCGTATTCAAGGCGATTTGGCGTAATCCGGCGATCGCTACTCTGCTTCCAATTTGTTCTAGAATTCGGATTGCTAAAAACTGAACAGAAGAGGGATTGCTATTAATTGCTTGAGGAATCTTACAGATAGCTTGATCACTGCCAATTCTTCCTAATGCCTTAAGCGTAATGCGTAGATCTTCTTTGTCCTCCAGTGCTAGACATAACTCTGGAATAGCAGCTTCAGAGTGCATTTCATCCAGTAGTTTAATTTTCAAGACTTTGGAGACTTTCAGGGTAGTTACCAAGTTCAGTGTTTTGACTTGGTATTCCCATTTGACTTCCCCTGCCATACGTGCGCCCAGCATCTTATCAACCTCAATCGCTAATTGCGTCAATTTCAGCGCCTGATCTTCGCTCTCCACTAGAGCTAATACCGTTGCGACAGGCTCCGTCCACTTCAGATAATTGAGATACTTCTGTTTCAGTTGCTCATCATCCAACTGCGGCAACTGCTCCAATAACGCCTCTGCCGCATAATATTCCTGAATCAGTTGATGGCGAAACTCGATTTGGTCTACGCTTCGATTTTGCAGCAGATGGTATTTGAGCAAGTCATCCAAAATATCTCGACCTGGAAACTGCTCTTTCGGGAAAACTCTGCTTAATTCGCTTTCTGCTTCATTTCGATCGATGACCACTCGAAAATCAACAGGTGTCTCTCCCTGCATCATGAGAAACGCCAGAGCTTTCAACGCCTTTTTCCACAATCTACGATCGCTAAGCGGTCTCACATCTCCTTTTAACAGGGCGACTTCATGCTTACGAACACTGCTGATTTCATACATAGCTGTAAAAGCCTGAAATACTTCTGCCAAATTAGAAGGCAATCGATTATCAGGAGTTTGTTGGATCACTTCACACAGCATCCACAGCAGCAGTGGTGTTTGCCCAAACTCTCGCAATCGATCGTTTAACTGCCGCAGCATTTGCTCTGCTTGCTCTGGCACACACGATCGAATAAACGCTTGCATCTGCACTTCTGTGAGCGGCTGCATTTCTAATTTCTTTTCAATCCCTAGATCTCCCCCAAGGCTCAAATCTCGCGTAGTAAAGATCATCGGCAGCTTGGGATGATTGCGCCGAAAAGCAGAAAGCTGAGATCGAGCCTCTTCAGATGGCAACTCATTCACACCATCGAATAAGAAGAGCATTTCCTTCGGAGTTGCGCCCTGCGCTAATCGAGACAACACAGGTTCAAGTTCTTGAGCCGTTAACGGAAGCTCATGTCGGGCAAACGCCTCGCAAATCAGGTCAACGATCGAGCCTTGCCAATAGCGCAATTCCACCAGAACCGGAATGCTCGTTTGCTGAGTTGCCTCGTCGAGTAACAATCGTGCCAACGCTGTTGATTTTCCCGATCCCGGTCGTCCAACCAATAAAACATGGTTTTTTGCATATTTACGAACGCCTTCAAGAACGGGAAATCGTTCAACTTTCTCTTCTTCCCCTGGTTTTCGGCTCTCTTTTTTTACAGTCTGAACCATTAGCCCAAAGTTAAACGGCGACTGCAACTTATTCTTTGGCTGCTGCTTTCCTGATGCATCCGTCGGCGTGTAATTTTCCGACCACTGCTGATAGCGATCGCAAATTGACTTTAGATATGGCTGGACATCGGGCAAGTCAGACATACGGGTAGCAGATGAGAGGCTTTATTACTTATGATACGGTTCCTGCTTGAAAGACTCGCCCGATGACTTCCTCGATCGGAGGGTCAATCACCGTCAAATCTAAAATCTCTAAATCTCCTAAAAGCTTGGCAACCGTGCGAGTCAGCGCTTCTTGTGGCACCAGAAACCGCGCTGAGTGTTTGTCTGATTCTTGCAAATCTCCATAGAGCCTGAGTTGATCTTTAGAATAAGTCTGAGTAAACTCGATGCTGATTTCGCGACACGGAGAGAAGCGATCGACCAACCCTTCTAAGCTGCCGTCATAAATCAGTTGCCCCAAGTGGATCATCAACACTCGCTTACACAGCGCTGTAATGTCTGCCATATAGTGGCTCGTCAACAACACCGTCGCCTGATAGCGCTGATTATATTCGCGCAAAAACTCTCGCACGGCGACTTGGGCGTTGACATCTAATCCCAGCGTCGGCTCGTCTAAAAATAAGACTTGTGGCTGGTGCAAAAGGGCGGCGAGCAGTTCGGCTTTCATCCGTTCGCCTAAAGAGAGTTTGCGAACAGGTTGCGTCAGTTTGCCTTCCAGAGATAGCATCTCGCTGAGTTCGCCGACCCGTCGATCGAGCGCATTATCCGAAATTCCATACACTGCCGCATTAATCCGAAAAGAATCAACCGCAGGCAAATCCCAGATCAATTGCTGCTTTTGCCCCATCACCAGCGTCACTTGTCTGAGAAACGCCGCACGACGATCGAACGGAAGATGGCCCGCAACCGTAACGCGCCCTTCTGACGGGTGAATCAAGCCTGTAAGCATTTTCAGCGTCGTAGTTTTTCCGGCTCCATTTGCGCCCAAAAAGCCCACCACTTCTCCCGGTTCAATCTTAAATGAGACATCTTGAACCGCTTTCACCTGACGGTAGTTGCGCTTAAAGAAATGGGTCAACGTCCCTTTCAATCCAGATTCTTTAACGGCAACAGGGTACATCTTGCTGAGATGTTCGACCACGATCGTAGACATAGGTTCTTGATTTCTAGTAGATGCGAGTAAGGAGCGATCGCCTGAAATTTTTCGCAGGACTGTTTCAAGCCTAAATGATTTAGAAGGAGCAAAGAAAACTTGTTTTCCCTGCTCCTCCGACGATCTCAGCGCGTTCCTGCTTTAGGTATACTGAAAAGACCGCTCTTAGAGATCTACCTGAAGGAATTTTCTATCTTGAAGATCTGACGCAACAGTGTCATTTCCGCAATTGTCAGCATGAGCAAGACCCGGGTTGTGCGATTCAGCAGGCAGTAGCAGAAGGGCGACTCGATGCAGCACGGCTGCTGAGCTATCAGAAGTTGCAGCGAGAACTTCAGTATGCAAGTCGTAAACAGGATGGGAGCATCCCACCTTTGCGATGAGTATTCATACTCAGTGCCAACCTCGCCATTCAATTGGACAATCTAATAGAAGTCGTTCTGAGAACCCGCGAAATGACCCCTGAACAAGGGG
>NZ_MPPI01000033.1 GCF_001895925.1 Phormidesmis priestleyi ULC007
ATCTGTGGCAAGGCAACCTCAATCAAGCCATCTGGGCATTGCTGCGCGATGCCACTGACTCAGCCCTCAAATTCATTGCCTACCTGCAAACCCATCGCACCCGAATTCCTGATTACCAAGCGTTGCAACAGGCAGGGGTTACGATTGGGTCGGGGGCAGTGGAATCGTTAGTGAAACAAATCAATCGCCGCTTGAAGATTTCAGGGGCACAGTGGAGTGCTCACAATGTGCCTCAAGGGCTGAAGCACCGCTCTGCTTATCTCAATGGCGATTTCACGCGCTCTCAACCTTGGCTCAGGGTTGGCTGATTGAATTGAGTAGTTATGCTCATCGCAAAGGTGAGATGCTCCCAACAGGATCAACGCGCAATACTCGTTGAGAAGGAACGCTGGAAGAAGATTCATAAGTCCATGCGAAATCATCCTAAGCTTCGACATTAGAGTTGGGTTGAAAACGCTCTCTCAGAATTTGTTTCGGAGTCATACCAGTAATCCGCTTCAGGCTGCGCGTCAAGTGACTTTGATCGCAAAAACCTGTGCGGATTGCAATTTCTGCGATCGTCAACTCACTGTGTTGGAATAACTGTTTAGCTTTCTCGATCCGACAATGCAAAATGTATTGATGCGGCGTGATTCCCCTCTGTTGTTTGAACAGACGTAGAAATTGACATCCTCACCGTCCTAAAGGAGCGGTGATTCCCAAACCTCACGATTTGAGTTTCTGCTTCATTGCAACTGCCTCTACCCTCAAGGAGTTTGGGTCTTATGTTCGCTCCACAGACTAACCCCGCGAGCCACGCGGTTTTACTGAGTCACAAACCAAAAGTTGATGCGTTTTGCGTCTTCCAGGGATGGATACCATTGCCCTTTCAGCTTTTCCCGGTCTACCGATTTTGCTGCGCCGCCAGCACAGGGCTGAACTTCGCTCGTATAGGCTGTCTGATCCATCGTCACGGGTGGGTCAACGACCCATGCAATCGTACCACAACCTCTCGTAAAGCCGTCCTTCGCTCTGCTAAAGGACGGGGTTTCTACCCATTTCTCTGATGATAGGAACTGATCTGAGCGATCGCGCTTAACTGCACTAATCTCAAATCCTGATGGAGATGCTCATGGATATACTCAATCACTTGTTTCAAACTAGATTGAGACAACCCGTTTGAATCACTAGAGAGTTTGGGGTACGTGGTGCAATACTTCCGTAATAGGTGAATCGCTAGGGCAGTTCTGAGGCTATCGACTAGCAATTGACCTGCCATTCCACTCCGCTCTGTTTCTACTTTCAAAGTCCGAAGAATACTTTGAATGAGAGCATCCTGCTGTGTCATAGCGGGACGAGTTCGATCCGATCAGGGTTGATCCAATCTTGCCCGACTTGTTGGAGCAGAGCGAATTGGGGATTGGCATTGGCGAAGCCGAATTCAGTTTCTAGGAATCCGAGCGTTGCCTTACAAGCCTGTACGACTTGAACCATATTGCCTCCAAAGTCCTCCTACGCCTATCTTGCCACGAATTCTCATCATACATCGTTTATATAGTATAGATGTACTATATAAATCCCCAACCCAATTCCCTCATCTGCATTGCGTGGATAGAGCGAAATGCAGATGGCGATCATTCTAGTTCCTTTGACTCTGATTAGCGTTTACAATCCCATCCAATATTCGATTAAGTCGCCCGATCGGGTCATTGTAAAATCTCGATCGATTCCTACACAATGCACAGGGATAACTTTTTTCTGTAAATCCCGCATCTATGATGAGTCAGTCGTTTAGGAGCCGCTCATGAATGCCCCTACTTCTATTGCCGAAATTGATTTAACGCCCATTCCTGGCAAGAAATATTGGAACTGCGATCGAGAATGGCGCGAAGAATTTATCTACTTTTTGATGGTTGATCGCTTTCATGACGATCGCGATCGCCAATCGGTTCAGACTCAGGCACGATCGCTAGGCAGTGGCACCCAAGCCCAACTCAAAAAGTTTTGCGGCGGTACGCTTAAAGGCATCGAAAATCATCTCGACTACATCAAAAATTTGGGCTGCACTGCGATCTGGCTCAGTCCGATTTTTGAAAACAACGAGGCTCCAAATCCCGATTCTGATAAATATCACGGCTACTCGATTCAGAACTATTTGGATGTTGATCCCCGGTTTGGCACTAAGCAAGACTTGATTGATTTAGTCGATGCCGCTCACCGTGAAGGAATGCGCGTGTTTTTAGATGTGGTTGCCAATCACTCTGGCGATAATTGGTATTACTTTGGTGATACTGCCTATTATTACGATCGCGATCGACAGTTTCCGTTTGGGGGTTGGCGAAAGCCCGATCGTCCTTCGCCTTCTGAGTTGCGAAACCCGGCTTTCTACAATCGTCGGGGCGAAATCCGCAACTGGGATGACTATCCTGAAACGCAGAACGGAGACTTCTTTTCTCTCAAAGGCTTTAACAATGACGATGATTATGACGGGCTGAAGCTCCAAGAAATCCTGATCAAAGCGCACTGTTATTGGATGCGCGAAGCCGACATTGATGGATTTCGCCTCGATGCTGTCAAGCACATGGGAGAACTGGCGATCGCCCGTTTCTGCTCAGAGATTCGTGAATATGCCTATCGTCTCGGCAAGCGTTGGTTTTTACTTTATGGCGAGTTGGTTGGCGGTGACGATGCCATTAACCGCTATATCGGCCCTAATACTCCGACTCAGTTGGGCAGCAAGACTGTCTACTTTGGGCTAACGTCGGTTCTCGATTTTCCGCTTTATTGGACATTGCCAGGAGCGATCAAGGGCTTTGGTTCTCCGGTTGATTTGATTAACCGCTATGAAGCGCAGCGACAACGCGCCCTGAGTCGAGGCGAACTAGGACGATATCTGGTCACGTTTGTGGATAACCACGACCAGATCGGGCAAGACTATAAACGTCGATTTGCCGCAGACACTCCAGATGCTCAAGTGATCGCCGCGATCGGATATCTGCTCTGTGCGTTGGGCACTCCTTGCATTTATTACGGCACTGAGCAGGGTTTGTCAGGCAAAGGCAATGGCGACGAATTTATTCGCGAAGCCATGTTTGATCTCAACGATCCCACTGTCAACTATCTCAACCAAAGCTGCAATATCTATGAGGCGATCGGTCAGATTGCCAAGCTTTACCAACAGATCGAAGCGCTGCGCTTTGGGCGAATGTATTTTCGAGAAATCTCAGGCAACGGACACGATTTTGGGCTTCCGCAAGGGCAACCCTGCACCCTTGCCTTCTCACGAATTTTGGCGGGGGAAGAAGTGCTGATTGCTTACAATACGTCTACGATCGCAACGCGCCAAGATTTTGTGATCATTGATGGAGGTTTACACAAAGCTGGGGATAGCCTGAAGTTTCTCTATGGCAAAGCCGGGACGGTATCGATTCAATCACATCCAAACCCAGATATTCGATCGCTGTTTGTGCAGCTTGAGCTTGAACCCAATCAGTTTGTGATTTTGCAATGAGATCGAGTCCCTAATCTGATGAAATGGATCAGATGGAGACTTTTCTCCAACAGGTTCATTCACTTCAGGTTGCAAATGTCTGCTACTTCTACGGTTAAGGTCAAAGTTCCGGCAACGACTGCCAATCTCGGATCTGGTTTTGATTGCCTGGGGGCTGCCCTGACGCTTTACAACCAGTTCCGATTTTCTCTGTCTACCAGAGAAGTTTTGCAAATTATTGCCACCGGAGCCGAAGCCGATCGGGTCTCCACTGATGCCAGCAATCTGGTTTATCAATCGTTTACCAAACTGTATGAGCACTTGGGCAAAACGCCCCCACCCGTGCAAATTGAGATCGCGATGGATGTACCTTTAGCGCGTGGGTTAGGCAGTTCGGCAACGGCGATCGTAGCAGGCTTATTGGGTGCCAATCGGCTAGCAGGATCGCCCCTCAGTCCAGAAGAAGTCTTGCACTTGGCGATCGCCCTTGAAGGACATCCCGATAATGTAGTGCCTGCCCTGATGGGTGGGTGTCAGCTTGCAGCATCGGGGATCGATCGCGACTGGGAAATTTGTGATATCCCTTGGGATCGGTCTGTGGTGCCGATCGTCGCCATTCCCAATTTTGAGCTTTCTACCGCCGAGGCACGACGAGTTTTGCCGAACCATTACACTCGCGCTGATGCAATATTCAATGCCTCTCATTTAGGATTACTGCTGCGCGGGCTCGAGACAGGACGCTCTGACTGGCTCAGATCCGCTCTGCAAGACCGAATTCATCAACCCTATCGCCAAGCGCTCATTCAAGGCTATGAATCAGTGCAATCAGCCGCCCTTAACGCTGGTGCTCATGGAATGGTGATTAGTGGAGCGGGCCCGACTCTTTTAGCACTGGCAGATTCAGCCAGCGCAGAAGCAGTCAGATCAGCAATGAGCAGCGCTTGGGCTGGACAAGAAGTGGATGCTCAAGTCAAATTGTTGCAGATTGATCGCCAGGGAGCAATCGTAGAGTAATCTTTCTGAAATAGCAAAAACAGTGTGAAAGCATGAAACTGACATCTCTGTCTGCATCATGCGTTACCAATATTGTCTAATTCAGACTTCTTGGCTTTGTCCTTGACAAGAACCACAGTTTAGTACTAGAGTACCAAGGGTAATCTTGCTGATGTCCTCACCACAGTTTAGTACTAGAGTACCAAGGGTAATCTTGCTGATGTCCTCACCTGCTTACACAGTCGTAGTTCCGTTCCCTGGCTATTCCATTCAACTTCATCAAACACCTGACGAAGAATATAAAGTCCGCGCCCGCACTCATGCCGATCGCAGGGAAGGTGCCGATCAACCACTGGGTCGTCATGACAATGAGGAGGCTTAAATCCAGAACCTTGATCCGTAATCACCCACCAGTAATGATCAGAGGCAGTCGAAAAATGAACTAAAACCTTCTTGCAAGGGTCTAAGTTGTTGCCATGTTTAGCAGCATTGACCAGAGCTTCTTGCAAACCTAGTCTGATCTCAGCCTTCCACTGGTTAGGAACTTTTGCCAAGAGCAAATCAAGGATCGGAATCAAGTAAAGAGTGGATGCGAAACTAACTGTGTTCCAGTTATGCCCAGTGGGACGAGGTGAAATAGCGATCACTCGGAAAACCCCGTAGCTTTCAAGTGGATAAGCGTACTCTTGGTATGCAGCGTGCTTTTAGAACACGCGACTATATCCGATTCAAGATTTGGCTATACGATATTTTAAATCTGAAGATTTGCGGATTAGAGCAAACCTCTTAAAGTCTTCGGGCACTACAAAAGTTTAGTCTACACCTGTAAGCGCCTGATAGAAAAAATCTTCATCAGTGCCTACTGAGTAGCTATTTATCTGTATCTACAATATACCAAAGTACGGATAGAAAAGCATCCCCTCTTGAAGGGTCGGGACTCCCCATTCAGTAGATTTTCCCAGATTCATTCAGCCTTTGACGCTATTTTCGTTGATAAATAACTTGCTCAAGGCGACGAAAGTCTTTTTCTACTTCGCCCCAGAGCGATCGATTGTGGGGGTCTGTACGAAGCGCTTTTTTGAGATAGAGACGGGCTTTATCAAACTGCTTTTCTTGAATCAGTTGCCGCCCCCAGCTTTGATAGATGATGCCTTGCCACTGCCGAATCTCAGGGTCGGTGGGAAGTCGTTGCGCCAGTCCTTCTACAAGGGCGATCGCTCTCGGAAAGCGCTTTTCCCTCAATAGCTGCTGTAGCTGCTCGTAAGACGCTTGTTTAAGCTGCTGATCTACATAAGAAAGTTTGGGATCAGGTTTAACTGGGCTGGCTTTTGGGGGGTCTTCTTTGCGAGTAACCGTCACCTTTGGCTTTACCCCATTTTCGGCAGCAGAGGGTTCTTTGCGAGTGACCGTGATTTTTGGTTTTGCAACTTCTGACTGAGGGCGACTCTGCGAAACTTGAGGCGAGGACTCATTGATCCCCGAACGACTCACCACTCCTAGCAAAAACCGATAAGCCTCTGTAACTTGAATAAATTTTTCGTTTGCTTGCTGATCTGGGTTGACATCAGGGTGAAGTTGCCGCGCCAATCGACGGTAAGAGGCTTTGACATCCTCATACGACGCTCCCGTTCTCAATCCTAATAGTCGATAGCAGTCTGCAATGTTCATTAGATATGAAAAGAGGCAGAACTATTTCAGAGTTCTGCCCTTAAAGCAAGGAGTAACACACAAAGACCCAGGAACCACACTACCGGAAAGGCACAAACTATATAGTTCACAATTCTAAGTTCTGCGCTTCTATCCGGGTGTTATGAGCTAAGGTTGCCCATCAGGAACCAATCCAATCACTTTGTCGATTAGACCATATTCTTTCGACTCTTGAGCCGATAAGAAGTAATCACGATCGGTATCTTTCTCGATTTTGCTAAGGGGCTGTCCGCTGCGATCCGCCAAGATCCCGTTGAGTTGGGTGCGAATGCGAAGGATCTCTTTGGCCTCGATCGCAATGTCGCTGGCTTGGCTGCGTCCAGTGCCGCCCAGAGGTTGGTGAATCATGATTCGCGCATGGGGCAATGCAAACCGCTTACCTTTCGTTCCAGCAGCTAAGAGAAATGCACCCATTGAGGCGGCAAGACCCACGCAGATGGTTACAACATCCGATTTGATGTGCTGCATCGTGTCGTAGATCGCCATGCCTGCGGTGACAGAGCCGCCCGGCGAGTTGATATAGAGCGAAATAGGTTTACCCGGATCTTCAGAATCGAGATAAAGCATGGAGGCAACGATCGCGTTGGCAATGTTGTCGTCTACTTCCTGACTGAGAAAGATAATTCGCTCTAGGCTCAGGCGTTGATATATATCAATCCACTGCTCATAGGAGCTACCAGGAAGACGGTAAGGAACTTTGGGAGTACCGATTGGCATAAGACAGAGGGGAATAAAGGGTATTAAGTCAAACGCGATTGAACGGGGGCAGGCAGTTGCTTGGGGTCTAAGACTCGATCGATCAACCCATATTCCTGGGCAGTGGTTGGGGTGAAATATAAGCGACGATCGAGATCTTTATGTACTTTTTCAGTCGATTGCCCAGTGTTGTTTGCCAAAATCTCCACGAACATGGCTCGATCGGCGACGACTTTTCTGGCATCAATCTCGATATCGCTTGCCTGTCCGCCCGTTCGGTTGTATTGCGGAGAGAGCACGATTTCGGCGCTAGGCAAGCTCAAACGAGAGCCTTTGGCACCTGAAGAGAGCAACATCGCAGCAGTGCCGCCTGCCTGTCCCAAACAAATGGTGTGGACGGGAGATTTGATGTATTGCATGGTGTCATAAATTGCCATGCTGGCAACCATGCCTCCCGTTCGCCGTGCCGATTGCTCACCGGGAGAGTTGATGTATAAGAAGATCGGCTTAGTCGAGTCTTCAGAGTTGAGGGAGAGCAGGAGGGCGACGACGAAGTTGGCGAAATTATCGTCGATTTCTTCATCTAGAAAGACAATCCGATCGAAGCTCATGCGGGTGTAAAGATCGACCCACTGCACTTGTTGACTGCCCGGAAGGCGATAGGGAACTTGCATAAATCCTAATCAGGTCAGAGCAGGGACGGGAGCGGGAAGCTGTTTGGTGCTTTCTAAAACGAGGTCAATCAGCCCATATTCTTTGGCTTCTGGGGGAGTGAGATAAAACGTCCGATCGGTGTCTTTGATAATCTTCTCAGTCGTTTGCCCCGTGTTCTTCGAGAGGATATCCAAAATTGCAGCGCGGTTTTCTAAGACTTCTTTTGCCCGAATTTGAATGTCGGTTGCCTGACCTCGTGCGCCCGAACGCGGCTGGTTGAGGACAATCGTGGCGTGGGGCAGACTGGCTCGAAACCCTTTAGTGCCTGCCGATAGAATCATTGCGGCTGCACCAATTGCCTGACCGATGCAGATTGTGTGGACGGGAGGCTTGATATAGCTCAACGTGTCGCAGACGGCAAAGGCTTCGGTTTCAAACCCGATCGTTTCGCCGTCCCAAGAGGTGCCTGTGGAGTTGATATAAAAGAAGATGGGCTTATCGGGATCGTCAAACTGGAGGTAGAGCAACTGGGCGATGATCAGCCGAGTCACGTCTTGACCAGGGTTGCGGCGATATTCGTCGATCGAGTGTAAAGGGCCGCCCAGGTAAACAATGCGCTCTTTCAGCAGCAGTGAGGCTAGGTCAGGAGGAGGCGTGCGATAGTAGGCATCGCCATAATTTGTAGACTGAACAGCTTTGATGGGTGATTCCATAGCGTAATGATGCCTTAACGGTGGCGCTTTATCCATAGTAGCGCGGGATTAGCCGCTCATGAAGGAGAAGAGAGTAGGGAGATATCCGACCCGCTTTGCAAGGAAGGAGGACTCGGTTGAAAAGTTTTTTGGCGGGACTGCGGAAATGGCGGGATTGAACTGTAGTTAACTGCCGAATGTCTAAGATTTGTGGTTTGCTGTGGAGTGTTCTGGTTTTGTTTCACTGCTTAATGTAGGAGCTTCCCGGTATGCGAGTCGGCTTACAGTGTGCGTTGAGTGATGCTGGTGTTGACGCAACGCAGCTTAACAGCCAGCGTCAGGTTTCTATTGCGATCGTTGCGATCCCCGAAGAAGGGGGTCGTAATGTGCCGTTGAATTTGTGTTTGATTTTGGATCAGAGTGGCTCAATGGAAGGTCGAGCCATTAGCACCGTTAAGCAAGCTGCCCAGCGAATCTTAGAACGTCTGTCTCCGGGCGATCGCATCTCGATCGTCACTTTTAACCACAAAGCAAAAGTCTTGGTGCCCAATCAAGTCATCGACGATTTGAGCAATCTGAGAATTCCGCTTCATCAGTTAGAGGCGGCGGGCGGAACGTCGATCGATGAAGGGTTGCGCGTGGGGATCGAAGAACTCGCGAAGGGCAAAAAAGATGCTGTTTCGCAAGTGTTTTTATTAACCGATGGTGAGAATGAGCATGGTGATAACGATCGCTGCCTAAAATTGGCTCAATTGGCAACGGGCTATAATCTGACGCTGAACACGTTTGGATTTGGCGATGCTTGGAATCAAAACGTCTTAGAGAAGCTTGCAGATGCAGGTGGCGGAACGCTGTCTTTTATTGAGCAACCCGACCAGGCGACGAGTGAGTTTAGCCGATTGTTCGATCGCATCCAGTCGGTCAGCTTGACCAATGCTCACCTGATTTTGTCGCTGACTCCAGGGGCACGACTCGCAGAATTGAAGCCGATCGCGCAAGTCGCCCCCGACACGATCGAGCTTCCGATCGATCAAGATGGCAATCAGATTACGGTGCGCTTAGGTGATTTGATGGTCGATTCGTCTCGCGTTGTGTTAGCGAATTTGTATGTCGGTCAATTGCCCGAAGGGAAGCAAACGATCGCGTCGGTGCAAATTCGCTATGACGATCCGGCATTGGGGCAGGAAGGCTTACTGTCTGAGCAGTTTCCGATCGAGGTTTCTGCATTGAGTGTGTTTCAGCCTGCGCCAAATCCCGATGTGCAAAATCAAATTTTGGCACTCGCGAAGTATCGACAGACGCAAATTGCCGAGGCGAAATTGCAGCAGGGCGATCGCTCAGGGGCGGCAACGATGTTGCAAACGGCAGCAAAAACGGCTCTACAAATGGGCGATCAGGGAGCGGCAACCGTGCTGCAAAATAGTGCAACGCAAATTCAGGCAGGGCAAGAATTATCGGAGGGCGATCGTAAGAAAACCCGCATCGTCTCTAAAACCACGCTGCAATCGAATGAGTCTTAGATGCCGATACACTAAAACTATTCCACAGAGTTGAAAGTGCTATGGTTCAAGTGATTCAAGCTAGCAATCTCGAACTCCACGAGGTTGAAGAGCGCTTCAATCTGCAAGAAGTTCGAGATCTGGAATTCTTCTCAGAGTGGCAAGGAGAGATGTCAGCGCCTTCTGGCTTTGAGAAGCAGATTTTAGACAAAGTGAAAGAAGACTTTTTGGTTATTGCCAAATATTCGCCTTCTGAAGAAATCATCAAATTAACTGTTCTTGCCCATTTACTTTTTTCAGCAGGTTTAACAAGTCCGCCATTTTTCCCAAAAGCAGAAACGCCAGTCGAAATTTCGTTTGAAGATGGAAATGAAGTGATTCGTGGCAGAATTGACGTTTTGATTTTACATGAACGCTTGTGGGCGGTGGTTGTCGAAGCGAAACGCCATTCATTGAATGTGAGTGAGGGACTCGCTCAAGCTCTCTTTCACATGATGTCAAGTCCTAACCATGAGACCCCGACGTTTGGCTTTCTTTTAAATGGAACAGAGTTTCAATTTGTGAAATTGGTTAAACAACAAACTCCTCAGTACGGGCTGTCTCGACTATTTTCTTTGCGTAATCCTGGCAATGAGTTGTATAGCGTTTTAAGCATTCTGAAACACTTAAAAGAAGTGGTTCTTCAGTAGAGCAAGCTTATTTCTTTTGCGCTTTCCAAGTGCCGCCGTAGACGTAAAACGGATTATCTTGACTGACTTTCTGCCAGCAGTCATGACAAACAAAAATCCACTGGGCTAACTCGTCGTGTTGCACACGGTAGAGCATTGGAGCGGGTTTTTTGCAGAGAGAACAGGCTTTTTGACGCGATCGCACCATCCCAGTTTTAAGTTAAGCGATCGCTGACGCTTTCGGGCGCGCAAAAATCATTCGTCCCGCAGAAGTTTGTAAAGCGCTGGTAACAATGACCTGAAGTTCACCCCCCACAAAGGCACGAGCTTCTTCAACCACCACCATCGTGCCATCGTCGAGATAGCCAACGCCTTGAGCAGGTTCCTTACCTTCTCGCAGAATCTTGAGATCAATGCTGTCGCCTGGAAGATAGGAGGGGCGAACCGCCTGAGTCAGATCGTTCACATTCAGCACTGGGACACTCTGAACGGTCGCAACTTTATTTAAGTTGTAGTCAGTCGTCAGCAACGTGCCGTTAATATCTTGCACGAGCCGCACCAGTTTTGCATCTACAGTCGCGATGTCATCATAATCGGCTGAATGAATCACCACTCGCTCTGGGTAAGCTTCCCGAATCTGATTTAAGACATCTAGCCCTCGCCGTCCGCGAACTCGCTTTTGATCGTTGGAGGCATCTGCTACTTGCTGCAATTCTTGTAAGACAAACTGCGGAACGAGAAGCTGACCCTCTAAAAACCCAGTGTTAAGCAGGGCAGAAATGCGACCGTCAATAATGCAGCTTGTGTCTAGAACTTTGGTGCTAGAGGGTTTAAGGGAGCCTTCTGCAAGCATCATCGTTTCAACATTGTTGGGGTTGATCAGCCGTAGGAGCGATCGCCCGTGCACATCTGCCAATGACACACCCGAAACCGAAAACATAATGCTTCCCACTACGGCGGCAAGCGGCTTAATAAACGAAAATTCTTGAGGAATTGGTAGAAGAAAAATTGGAGCCAGCAGCAGATTTGCGACTAATAGACCGAGGACTAAGCCCACCGATCGACTCAGCAGCACAGCAGCAGGCATTTCGCGAATCTGGCGAGCCACTCGACGGTAGCTAGTCTGGGCAATTAAGCCCACCGCCAACCCGATCAGGGCACCAAAGCCTGCACAAACTAAACGCAGCGCCTCAGGGTTTGTCACCTGTTGCAAAACGCCACCCGGCAACGCTTCAATGCCGTGAAAGCCAATTCCCACTCCTGCTAGGATGAATGAAATGATAATGACTGCATCAAGCATAATCTTTGGAGTAAGGGAGTTTGTCGATTTTGGATTTTGGATTAACGATTTTGGATTGAATAGACTAGCGAAAGTGAGGTTTAGAGCTTTTTAGAAGTGAGGAATTCTAAAATCAAAAGCAATCCAAAATCTAAAGTCCAACATCCCTAGCCAAACATAATTGCTAAGAGTGAATCGGGGCAGGATCGCTCGTCACATGACAAAGCAAAGCGCAATCAGAGGCAGCAATCAGCTTAACCTCTCATCATTATATCCTGCGAGTTTGTAGAAGTTTCAGGCAAATCCCTTTCTCCATAGGCGGTTAACCCCCCTATCGTGTGTAATTTGCGATACAAAAATCAATAAAAAACACCGGAATCAAAGAAGATTCGTTTCGATAGTTTGAGAATAGAAGGAATTTAGAAAAGATTCATGGAGTTTAGCGTTCCGAGTTCTGCTTATGTTCACATTCCGTTTTGTCGGCGGCGTTGTTTTTACTGTGATTTTCCAATCTCAGTGGTTGGCGACAAACGCAACGGCACTAATTCAGGCACGATCGTCCGATATGTCGAGGTTCTTTGTAATGAAATTCGACTCACTAAAAATTTAGGGCAACCGCTCAAAACAGTTTTCTTTGGAGGTGGAACGCCTTCGCTATTGTCGGTTAATCAACTGAGTCAAATTCTTGACACTTTAGATCAACAGTTTGGCATTTTGTCCGATGCTGAAATCTCGATGGAGGTTGATCCCGGTACTTTTGATCTGACTCAAATTCAAGGATATCGATCGTCCGGGATCAACCGTGTCAGTTTAGGTATACAAGCCTTTCAACCGGAGTTGCTAACCGCTTGTGGAAGAACTCACCGCGTTGAAGATGTTTATGAATCGATTAAATTAATTCATCAAGCCGGAGTTTCTAACTTCAGCTTAGATTTAATTTCGGGGTTGCCAAACCAGACGATCGCTCAGTGGCAAGACTCGTTAGATAAAGCGATCGCGCTATCTCCAAACCACATTTCTATTTATGATTTAACGATCGAGCCAATGACCGCTTTTGGCAAACGCTATCAACCGGGACTAACGCCTTTACCTACTGATGAAGCGACTGCTGTAATGTATCGAATGGCACAACAAATTTTGACATCCGCAGGATATGAGCATTATGAAATCTCGAATTATGCGCGATCGAGATTTCAGTGCCGCCACAATCGAGTTTATTGGAAAAATCAATCGTTCTATGGGTTTGGGATGGGTGCAACCAGTTATGTGAACGGCGATCGCGTAGCTCATCCTAGAAAAACTCGCGAATATTACGAATGGGTTCAGAAAAATATTAGCGAAAGTCAAAACATTACCGATCCTACGGATGTGTTTTTAGACACGTTAATGGTAGGTTTGCGATTAGCAGAAGGATTAAGTTTATCTGAGTTGAGTCAACAGTTTGGTCAAGCGAAAGTAGCAGAAGTTTTGACTTGCTTGCAGCCTTACCAGAAATCGGGATGGATTGAGGTTTTGAATCGCGATCGTCAACCAATCTCAGTCAATTCTCATTTACCCAGTGAAGGACAAATCAGACTCACCGATCCCGAAGGGTTTCTGTTTTCTAATGTCATCTTGGTCAAACTATTTGAGACGTTCGATCGTGATCTTTAGAGCGAATTTAACGTCAGTTCGACGAGTTTTTTCGCTTCGTTGTCAGCGGCTTTTGCCCCCTAAATCCCCCAGAATGGGGGACTTTGAACCGGATTTTTGGCTGGAAGTCCCCCAAATTGGGGGATTTAGGGGGCTTCCCGAATTCACAACCGGAGCGAACCATTTCTGTCGAACTGACGGGAATTTAACCAGTAGACCTTCAGACATCCAAATCTGCTTTCGATTGAGTTAAATCATGGCGCTGTCTCCAGATTTCTAAGCTGAGAATGCAAGTCACGAGCCAAACCAGCCCTGCCGCATATCCACCAATCACATCGGTAAACCAGTGAACGCCCAGATAGAGACGGCTGAAGCCAATGAGCAGAATTAGTAGCGTTGAAATTGTAGCAATGACTCCCCGCCACTGATAAAACCGAGTCGCTAATAGATAGCCCAACAGCCCATACATCACCATTGACAGCATTGCATGACCACTCGGAAAGCTGTAGTTTGTCACATCGACAATGCGTGACCACAACTCAGGACGTGCCCGCGCAAACAAGTTTTTGAGTACAAAATTTAGACCTAGCGCACCAAACCCGGCGATCGCGATCGTCATCGCTTCTGCTTTATAGTGTCGTAGCACCAGAATCACACTCAAGCTGACGCAAATCACCAGCAGCACTCTGGGATCGCCGATATTCGTGATGAATACCATGATTGGGTCGAGCCACGATCGGTGCAGCGATCGGATAGACAACAAAACATTCGCATCAAAGGCTTGCGTCTCATTCTCAAAAACTTCTTCGGCAATGTAAGTAAACAGCCAAAGCGCGATCGCTGCCAGTGCCAAACCCCCCAACCGAATTGTGGTTAAAAGCGGTTGCAGCTTAAGTCCGACTTTCTGCCGCCACCAAGCAATCACTTGTTTACTCAGATTGCGAATTAAATCAAATAACATTGGAGACGTAATTTTTTTGACGGATGCTTCTATTAATTCACGATCTGTTGCCGATTATTCCTAGCCCAAAGAACGAAGTTTCTGACTCGTGCTGTTGAAGTCGAGCAAAAGTAATATATTTGATCCGTTGCCGCCAATCTCTCGCATGACTTCTGAAACCTCCTCTACACCTCCCAGCACTCCCCCTGTTGAGGTTAATCCCCCGATTCAGGTACGGCTCAAAAGTGAAGGGGGACGACTCGTGTTGACCCTACCCCCCGAATCGGAAGCGACCGATGCCAATGCCTCACTTGCGCTGTCGTGGGGAGAGATTTGGCAGCAGTTTAAACAGCAGCTCGATGCTAAAGAGCGATTTTGGCAGCCCGCAACCAGCGTGGATTTGGTGGTCAACGATCGTCTCCTCGACAATCGACAACTTCAAGCGATCGGGGATGCTTTGACCGAAGCGCAACTTCAACTCAAGCGAGTCTTCACAAGTCGTCGTCAAACCGCCGTTGCCGCCGCCACTGCTGGATATTCGATCGAGCAGCAGTCTCCAGCCCCAGTGACTCCGCTCAACCAAGCGCAAACCGAAGCTGGGCAAGCGATGGATGAGCCGCTCTATCTCCAGATGACGCTGCGATCGGGCACCGAAATTCGTCACAGCGGCACGGTGGTGGTTTTGGGCGATCTCAACCCCGGCAGCAGTGTGATTGCAGAAGGTGACATTCTCGTGTGGGGGCGGCTGCGGGGAGTGGCTCACGCAGGCTGCAAAGGTAATGCCCGATGTCTGATCATGGCGCTGCAACTTGAGCCGACTCAGATTCGCATTGCGGATGTGGTTGCTAGAGCGCCCGAAACTCCCCCGGCTCAATATCACCCCGAAGTGGCATACGTTGCTCCTCAAGGCAATATTCGCATCGCTAGAGCCAGCGATTTTGTGCGCCAACCCGCTCCAGAAAAAACGGGTTAGAAACGCGGGTTAAAGCGGGTTAGGATTGCGAATTAAGTACGTAAATTCGCGTCTTAATTTAATTTATCGATCGAGTTTTCTGATACTCTTGGCTGAAGCGCGATCATCATTCTGAAAAGCTCATCAGAATTGATCCGATTGGGTCAACGCTAATCGTTCTGTAATCGCATCATTGCAATGGCTCGTATCATCGTCATCACATCGGGTAAAGGTGGAGTCGGCAAGACCACCTGCACAGCAAATATAGGCATGGCTCTGGCAAAGCGGCGACGCAAAGTTGCCGTGATTGATGCCGATTTTGGCTTGAGAAATCTTGATCTGCTGCTAGGTTTAGAAAATCGAGTGGTCTACACCGCTGTTGAAGTGTTGTCGGGGCAGTGCCGCCTAGAGCAAGCCCTCGTCAAAGATAAACGGTTTAATAACTTAGTGCTGCTTCCGGCGGCGCAAAATCGCACCAAAGATGCTGTGACCCCTGACCAAATGCGGCAGTTGGTCAATGCTTTGGCAAGAGTCTATGAATATATTTTGATTGACTGCCCCGCCGGGATCGAGATGGGCTTTCAAAACGCGATCGCCGCCGCCAAAGAAGCCCTGATCGTCACGACTCCCGAAATTGCGGCAGTGCGCGATGCCGATCGCGTGATTGGTCTACTCGAAGCCAACAACGTCAAACGCATTCACCTCATTGTCAACCGCCTCAAACCAGCGATGGTAGCGGCAAACGATATGATGTCCGTCGAAGATGTGCAAGAGATCTTAGCGGTGCCTTTAATTGGGGTGGTTCCTGATGATGAGCGGGTGATTGTCTCGACCAATAAAGGTGAGCCGCTCGTCTTATCAGAAACGCCTTCTATGGCTGGCACTGCCTTTGATAACATCATTCGTCGCTTAGAGGGTGAAAAGGTGCCCTTCCAAGCTCTTTCGGTGCCCGACGATAACTTTTTTTCCCGACTGCGTAAAATGTTATCAAAAAAAGTGATCTAAACCCCTCAGACGTGAAACAGTAGGAGAGGGTGAAACTTACTAGCTTCTACATTGAGTCCTCAACGCTTCCAGACTCTCAATCGCTCTACACCTGATTATTTTCTACTTCTCCATGCTCATTGAACTTCTAGAACGACTTTTTCCTCGCGGAAGTGACAACAGCCGCCAAGATGTTAAGCGCCGTCTTAAACTGGTGCTGGCTCACGATCGGGCAGATTTGCCTCCTAGTGTGATCGAGGCGATGCGAAAAGAAATTCTAGAAGTCGTTTCTCGCTATGTCGAACTCGACGATGAAGCGACCGAGATCTCGCTAGAAAACAATCAACGAGCCACAGCGTTAATTGCCAACCTGCAAATTAAGCGAGTCAGACCGAGAGACGAGACCGTTGTAGATCCGATCAATGCACCTGATTTGACCTTGACTGAACCCGTGACTGCCGACTCACTCAGCAACGATAAGTGAACCTTTGACTGTCCGCTTCTAAAATCGTTGTAGGGTGATAAATAGGTAATGCGATCGGAGAGCGGTGCGATGCTGAAAACGATTCTGGTTGCTTTGGATGTCGAGCCTGATCCCCTCGCAGGTCAAGTCATGCAGACCTTGCGGCAGCTTCGTCTTGAGCCTTCAACTACTGTGATTTTGGCGCATGTGATTGTGGCGACGCAGACCGAAGTAGAGGTCATCGTCGATCGACCTGAAGCGGGTTTAGAGAGCTTTCCGCACGATCGCATCGAAAAGCAGCTACACAGTCATCAAAAAAACCTGCCTTGTCAGAGTCAAATCGAAATTGTGACAGGTGAGCCAGTCGAAGAAATTATTCGGTTAGCCAACATCTACAAAGCTGACCTGATTTTGATTGGGAGTCGAGGCTTGACGGGAATGCAGCGAATTTTATTAGGGTCGGTCAGCAGTCAGATTGTCACCGATGCCCCCTGTTCAGTGTTAGTTGTGAAACCAAAATAGTTGGAGCCTTAAAGGTCACGCCATCACCATGCCACCATCGACATTCATCACCTGCCCTGTGATATAAGCCGCTGCCGGAGCCGATGCGAGAAAACGAATCATGCCTGCGACTTCTTCGGGTTGACCATATCGACCGAGCGGAATGAATTTGAGAATCTCATCTGACTTTAGATCGTGAGTCATGTCGGTTGTGATGAATCCGGGAGCCACCGCATTGACAGTAATGCCCCGGCTAGCCAGCTCTTTGGCAACAGTTTTGGTGAAGCCAATCACTCCCGCTTTTGCTGCGCTGTAGTTTGCCTGTCCGGGGTTGCCCATTTGCCCTGCCACTGAGGTGATGTTGACGATCCGCCCCGATCGCTGTTTGAGCATGATTTTGCTAACGGCTTTGGTGCACAAGAAAACGCCTGTGAGATTCAGGTCGATCACGGCTTGCCAATCTTCGAGCTTCATTCGCAGCAGCAATGTATCGCGAGCGATGCCAGCGTTGTTGACGAGCACATCAATTCTGCCCCACTTCTCCATTGCAGCATTGACCAGGGCATCGACTTGATCGGCTTTAGAGACATCGGCAGCCACAGCGATCGCCTCGCTACCCATCGCGGCGATTTCTGCAACCACCTGGTCAGCCGCACTGCTTGAACTGGCGTAATTGACCACCACATTTGCGCCTTCGGATGCCAGCGCCAGCGCGGTTGATCGCCCAATGCCGCGAGATGCCCCCGTGACGATCGCGACTTTTCCCTGCAATTGTTGTAACGCGATCGGCAATGCTTCCATAAAAATGTGCTTGATTAAAAGTGTGCGGCTATCATCATATCGAGCTACGGGGAACTTTGAATTTTGAATTTTTGCTCTTAGGCGCTTAAAATTGCAAGGGGTGACTCTTAACACTCAAACCTTTGGGGCAGAAAGTTGGTTTTTTGCGAGATGAAGAGTAGGATTGCATCTATTGTCTTGATTTGTGATTTGGCAAAACTGAAGCGATAACGCTGTTCTTAAAAGAGGCTATGACTAGAGATCGCGGTATTCCAAAGCGTCGGCTTCCCAATCCTAACTCGCAGAACGCAGGGAAACCGTTCGACTTACCCCTCCCATCATCGTCTCTGCCTAACCAGTCTCCAGATGCGATCGCGGCAACTCGATCGGATTCTCCTGGGTTCCAAAACTCCTCAAAAACCTTCCTCAAAAAACGTCTAGGACGAGTCTTGACCGATTGGAGACTCGCCGCAGGGTTAGGGTTAGCCCTGACGGGTGGGTTGTCACTGCTCGCGATCGGGTTTCTCTTTAAGCTGCCTGCCGTTCCTAACTGTCCGGCTATTTTTTGGCCTTTAGCCTCTGCCTCGCTGCGGTTGCACTGCGCTCAACTGGCTGCCAACAAGCAAACGGTCAATGATTTGCTAGAAGCTATTAAGCTCCTCAACAGCTTGCCAGACGATCACCCGCTGCATCAAGAGGCATCTCGATTGATTGAGCAGTGGTCAAAAGAGATTTTACAGTTAGGCGATGATGCCTTTAATGAAGGGAAACTGGGTGACGCGATCGACATGGCGCGCAAAGTTCCTAAAAGTGCCAGCATCTATGGCGAAGTCGAAGGACGAATCAACCGTTGGCAAACAATCTGGTCAGAAGCCGAAGCAATCTATCGACGAGTCGAAGATGCGTTGCGAGATCAAAATTGGCGCAAAGCCTCATCCGATGCGGCTCGGTTATTATCCATTGAGAATAACTTTTGGCAAACCACAAAATATCAAGAACTGACCGAAAAAATCACGCTGACTCGTGCCGACATCAGCAAGATTGCCAAGGCAAAAGATTTAGCCGATCGCGGTGGCATTTCTAACCTGCTAGAGGCCATTAAACTCGCATCTAATGTGGGCGAACAGAGTTATGTCTACCAAGACGCGCAAGATACGATCGCCAACATTGGGCAAAAAATGTTCGATCTGGCACAAGACACCCTAACTCGAAAAGACTTGCAGGGAGCGCTGGATATTGTCAGTAAGATTCCGCCGATCGCCAAATTGCAGCGCGAAGCAGAAGATTTTGAAGTGATTGCGAACGCCCAAGCAAAAACCTGGGGCGGAACCGTTGCCGACATTGAGGCGGCGATCGCTCAAATTCAAAAAGTAGAACTCGGTCGCCCGCTCTACGCAAAAGCTCAGGCGCTCTTGGTTCGCTGGCAATCTGAGAAGAGTGACATTGCCCAATTAGAAAAAGCGCGTCAGCTTGCTCAATCAGGCAAACCCGAAGATTTGCAGGCGGCGATCGCTCAAGCATCTCTTGTACCATCCGATAATCCCCGTTCTCAAGAAGCTCAAAAACTCGCCAATGACCTGAACGGGCAGATGCAAACTCAGCAAGATCGTCCGCTGCTTGACCGAGCCGATCAGCTTGCGAGTCGAGGAGATGTTGCCAACCTGCAAACCGCAATGGATCAAGCCAGCCAGATCGCACCGGGACATGCCCTCTATAAAGAAGCCCAGAACCGAATCAAGCAGTGGAATCGTCAAGTGGCTCAACTGCAAGATGAGCCAATTTTAGATCAGGCAGACAGCTTGGCTGAGTCAGGCGATTTATCGGGTGCGATCGCAGCCGCTCAAGGCATCGGTTCTAGCAGCGCGGTGTATGGCGATGCTCAATCAAAGGTGCAAACCTGGCAGAGACGACAGCAAGCCGAACAAGGACTTCAACAAGCCCGGATTGCGGCAAATGGCGGCACTCCAGATTCTTTAGCAGAGGCGATTAGGTTAGCGAATGGGGTGCCGGGTGCAAGTCCGCTGCGAGGTGAGGCGACTCAAGCGATCGAGCAGTGGAGTCAGCAAATTTTGCAAGCGGCAATTAGTCAGGCAGACACTGATATGGCGGGCGCGATCGTGACGGCTCAAAAGGTTCCGTCTCGCACCGAAGCTTATGCTCAAGCCCAACTTCAGATTGACGCTTGGAGAAGAAGTCTAGGACGGTAATCGAAATTTAGAAAGGCGATGCAATCATGGGTTGCGGTTCCTGCGGAGTGGCGCTTTGCGCTAATCGTGCATTTCGTCGCGGGTGATCGATCGCACTTCGGGAACTGAGATGGGATTACGCATCAGTTCTGCCAGAATGTCAGTTTCTAAAATCTGTTGCTTGGGCTGCTTTAGCACGGTTACCTTAACGGTGTTTGCTGTTGCCAGTTCTTGTTTGTACTCTTCAGGAATGACAATGACTCCATTCTTAACTTTTGCTTGAAATTCTACAGTGATCATTTCAACGCTCCAAACTATATATATGTTCCTATTTTACTTCGCTGTTTCTGTATCGATTTTCTTTAAGAATTCTGGGAACTGCTGAAGTTCTTCGACTGACTCGACGGGTGGAAGTTCGATCCAATTTGCTTCGGTTTCAGAACGATCGACGTAAATCTCAATTTCTCTACAGTAGCGGGTCGAATGCCAAGCTTGAAGTGGGCAGAAATTTGTACTTGGAAGGTGAATTTTCAGCAGAGTAAGGCGTTGCGAGTGGTGAGATGAATCAGTAGGGACAGAGACATTGCAGCCAACGGCAAGACGACCACGGAAATGCTGAAGCGAAAGCAGGCTTTGAACCAGGTTTAGCCCCTTGACGATCGCACCCGGCGGATCGTGGCGAGCAGGGAACTGGAGAGTGTGTTGACTGCCCGTGCGGTCACCAAGCCAGAGAGAGCGGCGACCACAACTGTGGCGAGGCAGGTTAGCTTGGCTGCTTCTGGGCCACCGACCCCCAGCACCATCGCCACCGCTGTGAACGGTAGCCCGTAGCCGCCAGCAATACCGGCTGCCGCCCCAGCAGCACCCGCCAGATCCGGCGGCACCCCGAAGGCTGCCGCAAACACCCGACCACTCAGGTCGCCGATCGCCAGAAAGGGCACAAACACTCCGCCACAGCCCCCTGCCACGACGGCAGCCGTGGTGGATGCAGCGCGGAGCAGGGCCACGGACAGCAGGTGGTAGGGGGTAGTTTGGACGGTTTCGGCCCAGATGATGGCCGCCCCCCCTGGACCGAAGGCCGCTGCTGGTGTAGCGACCAGCGCTGTCACCGCCGCCAGGGATAGCATAGCCAGGGCACCGACCAGGAGACGAATGACTGGACTGGACTTCCAGCCTCGGGCCCAGTAGATTGCCTCGCCGGAGAGCGACGTGACAGTGCCCGCGATCGCTCCGATGAACAGAGCGGCAGCCACCGCATCCCAGAGGTCACTGGGGGGAACTTTCGGCACGACAAGCCGGATCAGATCGAGCCTAAAGGCAAGGTTGATCCCCCATCCCACCAGTCCCCCCGCCAACGCCGCTGTTACCCGTTCCAGGCTGAGCGGAACCTTTCGTCGCTGGCTCAACTCAAGCATGAAGAAGCTTCCCACCAATGGGATTCCCATCAGGGCGGACACACCAGCGGCACCCCCGCCGATCGCAGCGGGCCGCACCAACTGGTGCAGCGCTGGATTCGTGCTGCCCAGCCAGGTTCCTGCCGCAACGCCGAGATGGGCCGCCGGGGATTCTGTTCCCATCGCCGCACCAAGCCCGACGGTGGGCAGGATGGCAAGGGCGCGCAACGGTGCCAGATTCCAGGGGAAGCGCTCTTCGGCTCCGGACGTGGACACCACGTCGGCGGTGAGATCAGCCCGGGCAACATCGCGGGGGAAGGAGTACCAGGTGGGTGGAGGAAGCAGCCGTCTGGGGAGAGCGGCTTTGCGGGGAACTAATGCCTGCACGGCTTTGCCCGAAAAGTGGGAGGATCTGATACCAAATTCTGTCGAGTCAAGCTTTAAGCAACAGAATTAAGTGGACAGACCTAATTAAATGTAAGATGCCGCGAAACGCCCTCACCCTAATCCCTCTCCCAGAGCGGGAGAGGGACTTTGAATCATGCTCCCTTCTCCTATTTTGGGAGAAGCGATTATCTTGAATGTCAAGGAAATCAGGTCGATAGAGCAGCAGGCTGAGACATCGCTTGTTGGGACGGTTGCCAGTCGGTGCCATTTTTGATCATGGCATTGAGAATAGTTAACAACTTGGGCAGGCAGGCAACTAAAGCAACTTTTGTCGGGTTACCCCGTTTCAATAATTGCTCGTAAAAGGCTTGAATGACTGGATTATGGCGCACCGCGACTCAGGTTGCCAGGGATAACATTGGGCGGACGGCCGCTTGATCGCCAAAGATGGTGCGCTTGCCCTGCATCTGTCCCCTATCGCGATTGAGCGGAGCGACTCCAACGAGGGTACTGATTTTTTGAGTGGACAGCGCTCCGAGTTCTGGCAAGAGTGCCAGTAGAGTTGGCGGCAACCACTTTACCGACCCCTGGAACACTTTTGAGTCGGGTCTGCTTGACTTGCCACTCCTGGCATTGGCTGATTTGCGCTTCGATTTGCTGATCCAATCGTTGGATGCGTTCGCGCAGCCATTCGAGATGCGCTTCCACATCCACTGGCGTCATTCCCCGCAGTCCTGACAGTCGGTTCTGTTCGGCGGTGAGCCTCTCCACCAACGGGCAGCGGCGCGTCACGAGATCCTGGAGTTGCGCCTGCGCTTCACTGGCAAAGGGGCGAATCGGCGGCTTCAGCGCTTCGCCAAACCAAGCTAAAATTGCAGCATCGATTGGGTCAGTCTTCGCCAGTTGGTTGGCCGCTTTGGCAAAGTTGCGGGCTTGCCGGGCGTTAATCACCACGACTGGGTAGGCCAGTGCCCACAACTTTAACGCCGCCTGCCGCTCATAGCCCCCCGTTGATTCCAAAACAATCCGTCCCACCTCCCCGGGCACTTGTAAATGTGTCAGAAACTCGCGGATGCCACTCTCGTTGTTGCTGACCCGAAAGCTGATGCCTTGGGGACGAATATGGACAGCTAACCAGCGTTTACAGACATCGATCCCAATCCACTGCTCAATGCTTGCCATTCCACCCTGCCTATTGATATGGATGGGGCAGTCTTTGACTCAACCTTGCGTCATGCGGGATCTTGAGTCCCAACCGATGATTCGAGTTTGACTGTTTGAATCGAGAGATGACTCTAGCTTCTCCCCGATGTCTTGCATCCCAGGGTTTACGGTTCTATCTCTCTGTTCTTAAGATACAAGGGTTGGCGAGGGCTTCGCCCCACTGCGTGAGCAGGCTCAAGCCACTTAGCGGTTTCTCTTTAATGGCCATGAAACCACCCTGCTGCCTCTCCTGCGGGAGAGGGGTTTGGGGTGAGGGTTCTTCATTGCACATCGCGTAAGAATGTAAGCAACCCTACGCAAGCGCTTTTTGAGTTGCCGCATCGGCCACACCCGTAAGACTCAGCTTTCTAGATCTTTGAAAAGCAATCACAGCGGCTCTAGTCGCGGCTCCAAACACGCCATCGACGGCCCCAGGGTTAAATCCCTTTTGCCGCAGCTTTTGCTGAAGTGCCACAACCGCGGGTCCACGATTGCCCTGCATCAGCCAGACATAGCCCTGTGCTAAATCGTGTAGGGCTGCCAGATTGCCATTAAAGCGGTTGAGGTCAACGTCTCCCGCTACGCCAGCGATGCGACCTGAGTCTGAAAATTGCCAAAACAACCACTGCGACCAATTTCCAGGAAGCTCAGGGCGATCGACTCCATATTGAGCAATCCAAAGCGGGTGACCTCGAAACGCATCAGAATTGTTGAGCGACTCTCGCCAAAAATTAAGCGACGTGTAGATAATGGCTTGGCGTTTTGTGGCAGGTTCGACCACGTTGAGCCATTGACTGACGCGACGATTTAATTCGCTGGGGCTGAGTCCGTCGTTGACTTCAACATCGAGCACTGGAGGCAGATCGCCGATCGAGATTTTCGCCGTTCTCAAAAATGAGTTTGCTTGGGCGATCGGGTCTCTAGCGGGGCGAAAAAAGTGATAAGCGCCTCGCATCACACCTGCTGCTTTCATGCCTGACCAGTTTGCGGCAAAGGTGGATGAAACGAGCGTGACTCCTTCGGTTGCCTTAGCAAACCCAAAAGAAACGCCAGACTTTGCCACGGTTCGCCAATCGATTTGTCCTTGAAAGTCTGATACATCAATTCCTAGCAGCATGGTGGTTCACTCCGCTAAATTCACTCTATTTTAAGTTCACTCGCAAAAGCTCCTGAGTCAATAAACTGGGAGGTAGGGAAATCGGCATTGCTGAATTGCGGTATGAAATGCTAAATTCGCCCTCACCCTAGCCCTCTCCCAGAAGGAGAGGGAACAAGACTTCTGGCTCCCTTCTCCCCAGGGAGAAGGGTTGGCGAGGGCTTCGCCCCACTTCGTGAGGAGGGCAATTCATACATTCATTCAGCAACGCCGGGAAATCTAATCCTAGAAACCGTTGGTGATCACCTAATGAATGAATCGGAGTTAATGGAACTCGCTAACCAGGGCGAGGTGTGGGCAATCTCAGCCTTACTCAATCAGGCATTTGCCGATCGAGAAATCACGGTGAAGGTCAGTCTGCAATCGAACTGTTTACGAATTTTATTAGAGTCCGATCGAGTGCCAGACTCTGAATCCGCAGTTGCGCTCATTCAAGAAAAAATGCAGGATTTGAGGTACGATCGCATCCAATCAATTCAGGTTTTGGGACGGGTGACTGAAGTCAATCAGACTCTCTGGACTGAGACAGTGATTTTGCCTTCATCAACCCCATCAATTCATCATCAGAATCGGGCTGTAGAAAAGCATTCGCGATCGCTCACCAGATCCATTGACTCGAAAGGCTTAGGTGCATTGCTAACTGGATTAATTCTTGCAATCTCACTGATCATCAGTCCGCTCAGAATTGTATTTCACGGATTCCTGATCTTGGTGCATGAAATCGGACACGCGGTGACTCATTGGTTGTTTGGTCGTCCTGCAATTCCGTCAGTTAATCTTGTTTATGGTGGAGGCATCACGTTAGTTTTTGATCAGTCTATAGCGGTTATTTGTTCAGTTTATCTTGCGATCGCTTTTCTAATTTATTATTGTCGGCACTATCGATTTATTTTAGTATTGCTAGGAATTTTCACTAGCATTTATAGTTTTTGTCTATTGACCTCTACTAATTTAATGCTTTCGACATTTATGGGTCACGGCATGGAGCTAGTCGCGATCGCAGTCTGTTTGTATTTATCACTAAGCGGATATTTTTGCCGTTTTGCGGGCGATCGCTCAATCTATGGCATGTTGGGATTTTTTACTTTATTTGCCGATTTTGAGTTTTCCTGGAAGCTAACCCATGATCCCGACTATCGAGAGATGTATGAAGGCGGTATTGGTGGCGTTATCGATAACGATTTTGTAATTTTAGCGCAAGATTATTTCAGCGTTGATCTATCGGTTGTTGCGAACGTTTTTTTAATCGGCTGTGGGGTGATTCCCCTGATGGTGTTTCTAGTGTTTCGCTACGAGCTTTGGCTGCGTGAGCGGCTCGGTCGACTTTTGCGCTACTAAGTAGTCAGATACTTAGGATCGTAAGTTAAATAAAACTGCATAGTGTTTGGGCTACGTTGTAGCCTTTCGCCCTCATCAACCCTTCTCCCCAACTCTGGCTCCCTCTCCTTGGGGTGAGGGCAAATCCGGGTCTTACTTAATCCACGATCCTTAACAAGATTGCAAGATTCTCAAAACGATCGAGGTGGATTTATACTAAAAGACCGCGCCCAAAAGATTCACTAAAATATCATGATGTCTGACGCAACGCATTCACAGCTTCACGCGATTCGCGGCTCGTTTCTAGATTTTGTAGATGATCCGTTTTTGATCGCTGAGTCAGAAAGCGTTCGCTATCTTGCAGATGGTTTATTGGTGATTGAAAACGGCAAAATCAAAGCATTTGATCACTACGAAACTCTCAGAGATCAGTACGCAGATTTAGATATCACCACTTATTCAGGTAACTTAATTTTACCAGGATTCATCGACTTGCACGTTCACTATCCGCAAACCGAAATGATTGCCGCTCATGGCGAACAACTGCTGGAATGGTTGAACAAATACACGTTTCCGACTGAGGCAAAATTTAGAGACGTAGAGTATGCAAGAACGATCGCGTCCTTTTTCTTAGACGAACTTTTGCGGAATGGCACGACCACTGCTCTAGTGTTAACCACAATTTTTCCTCACTCGGTTGATGTCTTATTTGAGGAAGCTCAACGGCGCGATATGCGCCTGATTGCCGGACAGGTGTTAATGACTCGCAATGCGCCCGATTTTTTGCTCAACGATGCCAAAATTGCCTACGAACAAAATCGGGAACTGATTCGCAAATGGCATCACAAAGATCGGCTTCTCTATGCGATTACGCCTCGATTTGCGATTACTTCCACGAATGAAGAATTAACGCTGGCGGGGGTATTAAAAGCAGAGTTTCCAGATGTTTATGTACACAGTCATCTTTCAGAAAACCTTAAAGAAATTGAGTTCACATCAGCGCTTTTTCCTGAGAACAAAGACTATCTTGAGGTGTATGAGCGATTTGGATTAGTCAGCGATCGCTCTATTTTTGCCCACGGCATTCACCTCAGCGATTCAGAATTTGAGCGCCTCTCCAACGCTGGAGCCGCGATCGCATTCTGTCCCACTTCTAATTTATTTTTAGGCAGTGGCTTATTTAGCTTGGGCAAAGCTAAATCGATCGAGCAGCCTGTCAACGTCGGGTTTGGCACCGATGTTGGAGCCGGAACCAGCTTTTCACTGCTGCAAACTATGGCGGATGCCTACAAAGTGATTCAACTTCAAGGAGGGCAGCTATCGGCATTTCAGGCGTTTTATTTGGCAACGTTGGGGTCTGCCAGAGCACTCTCGCTTGATGATAAATTGGGAAGTTTTGATGGGGGCAAAGAAGCAGATTTTATCGTTTTAGACTTGCAGGCAACGCCGCTAATGGCACTGCGGAACCCCACTTTAACGGCATCTTTAGAGGATTTGGCGAGTAGTGCATTTGCCCTGATGATGTTGGGCGACGATCGGGCTGTAAAAGCAACTTACATAAAAGGGAATTTGGCACATGAGATCAAGCCCTCAGACTCGTAAAGATTGAGGCACAGGGTTTTACGCGCGATGATAAACATCAACACATGGAAGAGAATTTTTACGCTTCAACTCTGCGCCTTATAGTCCGCCCAGCCTCCAAGGTCAGAAATATCTAGCCAGCCAAATTTTTCGACCAACTCACGCGGATAAAGCATCGCGGTTAACACTTCCCCATCGTCTAAAATCACATCGCTCGGATACATATTAGGCGGCTCGGTTGACACCAAATAGTCATACTGTTCTAACGTCAGTTCGTAGACCTCACCGGGAATGCTGACTCCGTTTTTCTCAACTTGATAAATCGCTGGGTGCCAACCATCGGCGGCTGAATGAAGACGATATAAAGCACGAGTTTTAGCCGATCGAATAAACTTAGCAGACTGGAGATTTCCGTGGTCGGGTTGCCCCTTGAGTGCCGATCCACAGATAAACACGCGTTTTGCCTCAGAACTTGTTTCAGTCATAACGTTATCTCCCTAGCGTAGGAACACTATATTGCAGAAAAGTATATGACAACACATTAGCGATTTGCTTGAAATTGTATATCTCTGTCGTCTTCAAAACAGTAAATCATCATGACTGTGATTACCGCATCTTTTGTTAACCAAGATCGCTTCAACCAAAACATCGCTGAACTCGCTACGATCGGCAAGCTGCCCAATGGAGGCGTGTGCCGCATTGCCTACAGTCCCGAAGTGATTCAGTCGCGGCAACTGGTGCAGCGATGGATGCGAGAAGCCGGAATGACTGTGCACATCGATGCGGCTGCCAACATTATCGGCACCTATGCTGGAAAGCGATCGGGGGCACCTGCCCTAGTTACAGGATCTCACATTGATACCGTTCCGACTGGCGGACGTTATGATGGAGCGCTCGGAGTATTAGCCGGAATTGAAGTCGTGAGAGTGCTGCGAGATCGCTCGATTCAACTCGACCATCCCCTAGAGGTAGTGGTTTTCACCGACGAAGAAGGCGGGATGATTGGCGCAAAAGCCATCTCAGGAACGGCTTTCAGTGAGCCTGAATATTATCGGCGCGATGATGGCACCTCGATCGAGACTTGTCTCCAGCGAGTGGGCGGCGATTGGTCAAAACTCGCCACTGCCAAACGCAATCCCTCTGACATTGCTGCATTTATTGAGCTACACGTTGAGCAAGGCGGAGTTTTAGAACACTACAGCAAACAAATTGGAGTCGTCGAGGGAATCGTTGGGCAACACCGCTATATCGTGACGGTGATCGGTCGATCGAACCACGCAGGCACTACGCCGATGCACTTAAGAAAAGATGCGTTAGTGACCGCTTCTCAAATTGTGTTGGCAGTCAATAATCTCGCTAAAAACGCTTCGGGTTCGCCTGTTGCAACGGTTGGCGCATTAAACGTCGTTCCTAACGCTGCCAACATTGTGCCAGGACAGGTCGAACTGACGATCGACATGCGTGACGTTGATCAAGAACATTTGATCTTATTATCTGAGCAGCTTCAGCAACAGCTACAAGCGATCGCTAAATCGAGCCAAACTGAAATCACAATCACGCCCATTCTGCAAACCGAAGCAGTTTTAGCGACTCCTCAAATTCAGACGGCGATCGTGCAAACTTGCGAAGAAATGGGTTTGAGTTATTGCCACTTGCCCAGCCGCGCGAGTCACGATGCTCAAGAAATGGGGCTGATCGCTGATATGGGTATGATTTTTGTTCCTAGCCAAGCTGGGATCAGCCACGCCGAAGACGAATACACCTCACCTGAAGAATGTGCTCAGGGCGTAGAGATGCTGTTGCAGACGTTGATTCGTCTCGATCGGCTGTATCCCATCAGGGATGTTCCAGAGAATAAGCCAGCCTCAATGCCCCCATACACCTCTGAAACTTTATGACGCGATTGCATTGGATGAGATCGTTTTTTGGATATCACAAAACTCCTGTCTTAAATTCGTTGTAACGCGCATACCATGAAAATTCTATATTTAGCGGGGTATCCTTAAACTCACTCCAGAGCTAATCATAGAGTTCTGCGATCGTGGCATCAGAAATTTCAGCAGGGTTACTTTCTAGATAGAGTTTTGGCAAGGATTTCGACTTTAGATGCCGTTGCGTTCGCTTGAGTATTGATTTTATCGTTTGCGGCAGTATGTTCTTTGGGTTTGCTCATTTACTGATCTACGATTACTTGACGCGCTTTTACCTTTCATTTTATTTGCAGCTTAGCTTTTGCTGTTCACCTTTAGAAGCATCTATGAACTATCTTGTTAAATTGACGACGGTATTAGTGCCTGAATAGGAGAGAGTGAGATAATGCGGTTTAGAGTTGGCTTTTCTAGAGGACGCTTGTCAAATTCGCAAAGACCACGAACCTGAGAATCTTGCTGTTGTACGTCACATTGCCTCAACGCATCGAGAAAATCTCTTCAGCAGAAGAAGGATGAATCCCGATCGTGTAGTCAATCTCTTGTTTAGTAACTCCTTTTTTCATTGCCAATGCAAATCCCTGTAGCATTTCGGCTGCTTGATCACCCACGATGTGAATGCCGATCACTTGATCATTGCTACAGTTCACAACAAGCTTGATCAAAGCCTTTTCGTTTTGACCACTTAAGCTGTGAAATAACGGCTGAAACTCGCTTTGATAACAGCGAACTGCCGCCTCGCCAAAGTGTGCCTGTGCCTGTGGCTCAGTCATTCCTACCGATGCCGCTTCGGGGCGACAGCAAACCGCCGATGGTACGCTGTCATAATCCACTGTCCAAGCATAGTCGCCAAAGATTGTGTCGGCAAAGGCGCGACCTTCTGATAGCGCGACGGGGGTTAGCTGCTTGCGATTGGTGCAGTCTCCAACCGCGAAGATATTGGGCTGGCTGGTGCGGCTGTGGGCATCGACAGCGATCGCGTCCCGATCAATCTCAACGCCGACGCGCTCTAAGCCTAAGTTGTCTAAATTGGCAGTGCGTCCAATCGCGCACAAAACCAGATCGGCGGTGATCGGGGTCGGGTGGTCTGACAACGTTAGCTGCAAGGCGCGATCGCCAGCAATAATTTCTTTAACGGTCGTGCTGCAAGCAATCTCAATGCCTCGCTGAGTTAAGCCATTGTGAATGGCGTTGCTAATCGCGGGGTCGAATCCATTCAGAATGCAGTGTTCGTTGTTGATCACAAACACTTTTGTCCCAAATCCGCGTAGCGCGCTGGCAAATTCAACGCCGATATATCCGCCGCCAATGATGGCAATTTTTTGCGGCAATTGCGGCAGGTGAAACATCTTGTCAGACGTGACGGTGTGTTCAATGCCAGGAATGTTGAGTTTGTTGGGATGACTGCCGACTGCGAGGAGTATTTTATCGGCGGTGATTTTCTGATCGGCGATTTCTACCGTGTGAGCATCGATTAACACTGCCCGATCGTGAATTAATCGAATCCCCTTTTGGATCAACGATCGCTCATGGTTCTGCCGAAATTGAGCCATTGCCTGATCTCGCGCTTTGACAAATTTTGCCCAGTCAAACTGAGGACGATCGCCGCTCCAACCATAGCCTTCAGATGCGTCTGCATAGTGAGCAAAATCAGCCGCATAAACCATGAGTTTTTTAGGAATACACCCCAAATTTGCACAGGTGCCACCGAGGTAGTTGGCTTCTGCGATCGCGACCCGTGCGCCATAGTGGGCTGCTTGCTTTGCGGCTGCCAAGCCCCCAGGGCCTGCCCCAATCACAAACAAATCATAATCTTCAGTCATAGCTAAGTCAGTTTGAGAGTGCCCATCTGTCGTGACTCTAAGGAGTTAGCATCAATCGTGACACCTACCTATAGAAAGAGAAAAATTGTGAGGTGAAATTGAGGATCTGTTATCAAAAGAGAGAGGTTGACGATCGCAGCTTTAGAATATCTTTAAAAATGTGAAAACAATAGATTAGCAACAATGACTGAAACCTTTAAGAAAGGCGATCAAGTTGAGTGGAACAGTTCTGGTAACGAGGTCGAAGGCACAGTTAAGAAAAAAATTACTGAGCCAACCGAGCTTAAGGGACACCACTTTGAGGCTTCAAAAGAGAACCCTGAGTATTTGGTAGAGAGTGACAAGACGGGGAAGGAAGCCATTCACAAGCCCGGATCACTCAAGAAAACTGAAAAATAGTATGATGCCAGAACTGGGATTGGTCTGTATCACCGCATCAAAAGCAGTGCGCTATCGAACTGTGACCCGTAAGAGGCTGTTTCAGTTCGATTCGTCAGAGCAAGCGCGAATGTTGCGCGATCTCTATGCCGATAATTTGCGGCGCTTGAGCGAGGCGATCGAGTTTTGCAGCAACAATCAAATTCGTTTATATCGGATCAGTTCTGCGCTGTTTCCGTTTGCAGATGATGTGATCGGTGAGAAAGTCTTAGAAGAGTTTGAAGCAGAGATTGGACTAGTTGGCGCTCGTGCCTCTCATTTAAACATCCGTTTAGTGTTGCATCCAGATCAGTTTGTAGTACTCAGTTCCGATCGTCCTGAAGTGATCGAAAACAGCATCAAAATTCTCAAAACTCACGCTCGAATCTTTGATTTTTTGAGATTGCCTCAATCACCGTGGGCGTTGATGAATATTCACGGCGGCAAGGGCGATCGGGCAGAGCGATTAATTCAGGTCATTCAAGCGCTACCTGACAATGTGCGATCGCGCCTGACCTTAGAAAATGATGAATATACCTATAGCAGTCAGGATATTTTTGCAGTCTGTCAAGCGGCAAATGTGCCAATGCTATTCGACGCGCATCATCATGTGATTCACGAGCATTTAGACACCTATGAAGATCCGAGCGTTGCCGCAATGTTGGAGGCAGCCCGATCGACTTGGGCGGTTCCAGAGTGGCAAGTAGTGCATATTTCAAATGGAGCCGAAGCCTTTATGGATCAGCGTCACAGCGACTACATCACGGTAATGCCGAGCGCCTATCGTCAAGCACCTTGGATCGAGGTAGAAGCCAAGCAGAAAGAATTGGCAATCAAAAAATTGCAAGATGAATGGTTGTTTTCTAACGTGAATGAGTTGACTCCTGTAATCTCAGAGCCGCCTCAGTTAACCCCTGGAAAAGAGAGTGATAAGATTAGTTTATTGCACTAGCAGAAATTGCTTCTAAACTCGTAGATCCGTCTATCTAGGGATGAAAACTAGAACGCCTAAACTCTACCTTTAGATTGACTGATCTATATCTTGAGTAGATAGAATTCATCAAATATTTAATCCAATATGTACGAGAGAGTACAAATAGAAGTCACGACCTATGCAAGGTAGCTTAGTTGCATTCCCGGAAACCGCGCGGGTAATTCCTGCAACCCTAAAAACTCAGCTAAAACACAATGCCTACTACGCGGCCGAAGAAGCGTTTATCACTCTAGTCGAGGTCGAAGATTTAGATCGTAACTTGCAGACTCACGCTGCGGCGGTTAGCCTGTTTGAAAACGCGCTTAATTCTGCTCTCGAAGACGCATATCAAACTCCGCAAGGGTTGGAGGCGGCTCATCGCTTTATTCAACGAGTCCTCTATCGCATCAATCGGCTCAATCTGTTTTGGTACGATGATTTGCGTCACTATTCCAACGAGCGATCGCTCTATCTGCACCAAATCCGCGATCGCATCGAAACCCCGTGGCAACAGTGGGAATTGTCAAAGCTGGCAGTCGATGACTATCGATCGCTAGATGCAAAACAGGCACTGCTCGATCGCTTTGCCGCCGACCTCGATCCGCCTCTCTCGTCGGATGCTCATTATATGCGCGAGCAAATGACCTTTGAGGGCTATCGTTACTTACTTGCCATTACGTCGTTTGATGGGCTAATCGAAGCCAGTCGGCTGTCTCGGATTTTAGGAGGCGCAGCTAATGAGGTACAAGCCACTTTAACCAAAGTGCTGCTTGAAGAATATGGCAATGGTCGTCTCTCGCGAAAACATTCCACATTCTTTGCTCAAATGCTGACCGAACTCGGACTTAGCACCCAGCCAGAAGCCTATTTTGAGTTGGTGCCCTGGGAAGTTTTGGCCAGCATTAATCACAACTTCCTGCTCACAGAATGTAAGCGCCACTTTCTGCGCTACAACGGAGGACTTGCCTATTTTGAGGTGGCAGGCCCGTCAGCTTATCGCACTTATTTAGCAGCAGCCCAACGGTTGCAGCTTTCTGATGGGGCGATGGGCTATTGGGATTTGCACATCAAAGAAGACGAGCGGCACGGACGCTGGATGATCGAAAACGTCACGCTGCCTTTGGTGCAGATGTATCCCGATCAGGCTTGGCAGATCGTGCTGGGCTATGAACAGGAAAAATTAATGGGTGATCGAGCCAGCGCTGCGGCTGTGCAAGTGATTCGTCAGGGTGAACAGACTGACCTTTTGCCCGTCATTCCAGCACCCTAGCGCTCGATTTGATTAGGACGGGCGATCGCTTGCCCTTCACTAAATTTTGTTATTAACTCCCTATCACAAAGTGAGGTTATTACCTTGACTGGAATATTGCTGCGCTCTTCTGGAGCTTCACAAAGCGAATCCCCTGAGTCTAAAAAGTCTTTTTCTGAAAAGGAAGTCTTTTTCTGCCCTGAAGAATCCCACTTCTATTCCCATTGTTTAGAGCGTTTGGTGTTTAATCAGTGCAGCAATTCTGATTTAGTCGTAGAGTTTGGCTGTGGTGATGGCACTCCGGTTATCAATTCTTTAACCAGAATTAATTTTAACAGCAAAGTGCACGGCTATGAACTGAATTCTTCAGCGCATGCAGTTGCTCAATCTAGAATTAACCAACACAATCTCAACCATCAATACACAGTTTACAATCAGTCCTTTTTTGAAACATCTCAACCTGATGCTCAATATCTGATTGCTAATCCGCCTTACATTCCCGCACCCGATAACAATATTTCCATGCCTTTATTACACGGTGGGGTTGACGGTGCAACCATTACCAATCGATTGCTATCGCTCAACTATCCGAGTGTGATGCTGCTAATTTCTAGCTACTCTAATCCAGTTGGCACGATCGAGCATGCACGGGCAAATGGTTATAGTGTTGCTGATTTTATGATTACACCGCTAAAATTCGGTTATTACAGTTCAGAACCCAAGGTCAAAAATCACATCTCTGAGTTGCGCCAAAATCGTAAAGCCTTTTATTCTGGCAACATTTACTTCTTGGCAGGTGTTTTGTTTAAGAAACATTCTCTTTGTGATGCAGATATATCTACCGAACTGATTCAAGTGATGACATCTTTGTGATGTTTTCATGGTCAATTCAGAATCTATAGGTAATGAATAATTAGTTCATTACCTATTCTCTTTTTGTAGCTGTTGGTGAGGCGTGTGTGAAATGGCAACCGTTGATATTCTGATTCCTAATTATAATCGCCCAGCAGCATTAGCGATTACGATCGCCAGTCTAATCTCTCAAACTTATCGCGACTTTTGCGTCGTTATTTCTGACCAGACTGAAGACTTTGACAGTGGCTTGATCGCGGAGGTGACAGCCGTTTTAAGAGCCTTACGATCGCACGGTCAACCGATCGAAATTCACAAGCATTTACCACGCTTGGGCATGGCAGAACATCGGCAGTTTCTGCTCGACCAAGTGACGGCTCCCTATGCTCTATTCTTAGATGACGATCTGATTTTAGAATCTTATGTCGTTCAACAAATGCTAACCGCGATTCAAGAAGAAGGCTGCGGTTTTGTGGGCAGCGCAAGCGGGTTGAGCTTTATTGAAGATGTCAGAACTCATGAGCAAGCGATCGAGTTTTAGGAGGGAAAAGTTGAGTCAGAAACTCTAGAACCTGGAATGCTTGAGTGGGATCGCTGGCGGCTGCACAACGCAGCGAATCTCTATCATCTTCAGCAAAAATGGGACTCACTCCTGAGCGATCGCGCAAATATCGCGTTGCCTGGGTCGGCGGATGTGTGATGTATGACACTGCCAAGCTTCGCACTGTGGGCGGCTTCCGGTTTTGGCAACAGTGTTCAAAGTCCCCCAATTTTGGGGGATTTAGGGGGCTGAAGCGCTGGAGAACGAAGCAAAAGAACTCATCGAACTGACGTTTCAATTAACGTCGGTTCGATAGAAGTGGGTTGCTCCGGTTGTGAATTCGGGAGAGCTACCTAAATCCCCAAAGCTGGCTCACTTCAAGCCAAAATCTCCGGTTCAAAGTCCCCCAAAATGGGGGATTTAGGGGGCAGAAGCCGCTGACAACGAAGCGAAAAACCTCGTCGAACTGACGTTCAGTTAGAACCCGCTAAAGTTGTACCCAACGCCTACCAAAATGCCAATAGCCGTTTCTCCAGTCACAGTGGCGTTTACCGCAGCCGTCGCCGTAAACTGTGAGCTAATAGGAACATCAACTCCACCCGTTAGCAGCAGCGCAACGTCACCACCATCTCCGGTCGAAATCGCGGCTCCGATCCCGACATAAGGGGCAGCCGTAAAGCCTAGCGTTTCGGTCGGGCCTTCGCCAAACGAGAAATCATAAGTAACCGGAAGCAAAATTGTCACGTCACCGCTAAATAGCAAAGAAGGACGCACCGAAAACGAACGCAGTAAGCCAATCTTGCTGATCACTGCAAAGCTGCCTTCGCCCAGTGAAGTGTCGCCACTGCCGATGCCAATATTGCCGCCGATCCCCACATAGCTAGAACCCGATCGAGTCGATTGCCCCGGAGAAACTTGATTCAGAATTGGTGTGGTTTGAGGAGTCGTTTGAGTGGGAGTCGTCTCAGTCGGAACAGTAGGCTGAATCTGAGGAGTCGTTTGAGTGGGAGTCGTCTCAGTTTGAACTGGGGTCTGAACAGGCTGCGGAGCGCTCTGAGTTTGGGTCGGAGTCCCCGATGTGTCAGGTTGAGAAGTCCCAGATGGGCTTGTGTTCTGAGCCACAGCGGTTCCAGGTGAAATAGGAGATTCTGTAAAATTGGCTTGAGCAGGAGTCTTCGCTTCCTGAGGCGATCGGAGACTCGACAGCCCGATCGCAGACTGAGCCACTTTACCCGGAACTGGCTTAACCACGCGAGGCATGATCGGTTGTGATGGGGCAGCGATCGACGCACTAACAGAGCTTTCTGCAAGTGGCGCATGATCGCTGCTGGGGCCTTCTGCCTGTGCTTTTAAGTTGCCTGCAAAAACAGCTAGGCAAACAAAACTTAGGGGTAAGAAAACACGTTTGAACCGAAACAGATTAAATTTCATAGCTTATCTAATAAATTCTAGACGTAGGTTTATGATCGCCACCAAAAAGCGCTGTTGACTTTTCAGCTTGACTTTTAGAGCGTAAGAACGAACGTCATTTGAACCCTCTCTCTAAAGAAGGAATATCTGCAATCTCAGAGGGTGAAAAAATCTTTTTTTATCTCCTTAGATAAGTGGCAAAATTTTGCGATCGTGTCGGTGATAACGTGCGAGCTTTAAGAATGGCAGCCCCTAAAAAGGCATAAGACAAAATTCCGACGAGTGCCAAAACAAAAGGACTCACCGAACCGATCGCATTCCACAAAGCATGCAAACTAGCCGCCGAAAGGTAGCCGATCCCCAAAATAACTGCGCTTTGTCTAGGCTTCAAAACGCTCAACCCAATAAAATAGCCAAAATAGCCGCTATAAGCCATGTGCCCTGATATTGAACCTAACAGACGAGGAATCAGCAGTTGCAGCCCCATGAGCTGCCGGGGCCCATCGCCAAGCTGCAATGTTGTGTTTTGAATCATATCCGGCACATACTGCCCCAGAGTTTCCAGCAGAGTAAAGCCTACAGCAGAAGCCGCCCCTAACAAAATGCCATCGAGCGGTTCTGAGATGCCAACGCGCTCTTTCCAAGGAGTTGGAAGCAATCGTCCTAAAAGATAAAAACCTAAAAGCGGCAGGGCTTTAAGTAGCTCCTCCATTAACCCCGCACCAAAAAACATCCGAATCAGTAGCACCATAAAGTTCATCGGCTCTCCCGCTTCGGGAACTTGCCCCGGCAAGAGTTGTCGAAACAGCACAATGAACAGCGGCAAAACCGGACTTCGCAACAACAGCACCGTCGTCAACCCTGCGCTCAACAGCACCCACCAGGGTTTGTGCTTGCCGCAAAGTCGATAGACAAAATAGTAAGCAGCCAGGGCGATATAAGTGGCTAATAAAAGGTTAAATAGAACCGCGTTCCCGACGGCTACAAACAGGCTGACCACAAAGCCAACCGTGATCATGGCGGGGGCAAGATAGGCTTTTTGGTGCAGATTCAGCCCTGCCGAAGCGATCGGAAAAAGCTGAGTAAACGTGACAGAATTTCTAGGAACCCGTGGCACGAGTAGGAGCGGCTTCATCTCCTTTAGAGTCTGGACAGGCGGTGAAGGGTTTGGAGGAGCGCAATAGTCAAACACAAACTCTGGGCCATTTTGCCCCAACGAAACTCGATCGCCCCCATTCAAAACTCTGCATCCTCGCAACCGTTTGCCATTCAGATAAGTGCCATTTGAGCTATTGAGATCACACACCCACCAGGTAGGTCGCCCGTTTGCAGTGGTGGCAGTTGGGCGAATCTCAACGTGACGACGCGAAACCGAGCCATAGACAGTCGAGTCGAGAACAACTTGGCAACGAGGGTCACGCCCGATCGCCATTATTTGTTCAGTAGAAAGAGAATAGGTTGGCTGTTTCTGTGCAGAAAAGCTTCCACTGGGCAGTTGTCGCAGTGAAGCGATCGCAAGGGGGTTGCCCGTCATTGTTCGCGGATTTCAGCGGATGGCATGAGCCAGAAGCACCCGGTAGAAGATGTCAGGCTATAGGAAACATTTCATACATAATCTTGAACCCTTTTGGCTAAATCATCAAGTTTGAATGAAGAATCTGCCAGTCAAACTCAATGACTTGAGGTTCATTTTTGGTTCGCTTTGGTGTCTAAGACGGCAGTGTAAAAGAAAATTGCTGTGAGCGGCACACTGATTGCGAGAATAATTCCGGTGGTCAGTCCACCTAGCTGAGGGTTGCCAGACGATAACTCGAAAACCGAACCGACTGCGGCGATCGCTGCCACACACGATCCGCCTAAAAACACACCACTTTTTGGAGTCACAGATTTTGCCCCTAATTTTAATAATTCTAAAGTTTATTTAATCGGTTCACTCAAACTTTAAGCGATCGCGGATTAAGTTAAGGTGGAACAGCCGTCTCGGCTGTTTGAGGTCAGGCAAGATGCCTAACCCATAGAATCAGAAGTTACTTAATCCATAGCCCTAAGCGATCGGTTTGACCGCATGAGCCGAAAAGCCGCGCTTGGTGAGTTCTTGAGTGAGAGCCAGCTTATTTTCAACGCGATCGACAAACAGCACCCCATTTAAGTGATCAATTTCGTGCTGAATGGCCCGGGCAAGTAACCCGGTGGCACTGATGATCTGTGGACGACCATGCTCATCTTTAAAAGAAACGTCGATCGCTTCTGGGCGCGTCACATCTAAATAGACTCCTGGAATGCTCAGACAGCCTTCTTGCCCAACCTCAAAGTCACGGCTCGATTTTTTGATCACCGGGTTGATCAAAATCAGAGGCGGAGTTGCTGCATTTTCAGGGTCACAGTCTACAACAATTAGCTGCTTATTGATCGCCACCTGCGGAGCTGCTAACCCGATGCCATCTTCGCTATACATGGTTTGCAGCATCTCACGCACCATCTGCCGAATCTCAGCATCAATTTTTGAGACACGCTTGGCGGGCTGACGCAACACCCGATCGCCCAGTTGGTAAATCTCTAAGGGTGGCTTCGCTAACTTTTTCTTCTCAACCAAAACTTCAGAAGTCATGGACTTAATTTCTCAACAATATGACAAAGGTCGAACTGATTCCGCTTTAAATCTATCTTAACGAATTCTGGCGACTCCCCCAAATGTTAGAGATTTTATGTTTGATGTCGCCCAAATTTTTTAGAAGCTTTGCCAACTTGGTGATAAAAGATAACGGAGACGACCAAAATTTGGGGATAGCGTGTGTTTCGTTTTTTGACAAAGCTAGATTATTTGGGGCGAGAAACGCTGCTCGGTTTGCGTCGCGGTGGCTGGATGAATTGGGCAGCCGTCAGCACAGTGACAGTGCTGCTGTTTCTGTTTGGCATGGGTTTGCAGGCTTCTTGGCAGCTAGAAGGCTTGCTCAATCAGGTGGGCAGTCAGCTAGAGGTTTCGGTTTATTTAGAAACTGGGGTCGATGGCGCAACCCTGAAACCCGTGGTGATAAAGTTTCCAGAAGCTGAGGCGGTGAAGAATATTCCTAAAGAAGAAGCTTGGGCAAACCTGGTCAAAGATCTAGGCATTTCTGATCTCAAAGATGCCGATCGCCAGCTTGAAGGCAACCCCTTAGTAGACGAACTCAAAGTCAGGGCTAAATCTTCAGAGTCGGTTCCCATCTTGGCTAAAAAGCTGAAAAGGTTGCCGGGCGTGGAAGACGTACAATATGTAGACGAAGCCGTCAAGCGCATCGCTCAACTCAATCGCGGCTTAAATTGGCTAAGTTTGATGATTACCGGGCTATTGACGCTGACGGCGATCGCTGTGATCAGCACCACTATCCGCCTGATCGTTATGGCACGTCGCCACGAGATCGAGGTCATGCAACTAGTTGGGGCAACCTCAAGCTGGATTTATCTACCGTTTATCTTGCAAGGCGTGGTGTTTGGAGTGGTAGGCGCGACGATCGCCTGGGGCTTGATTCGAGCGGTCGAACAGTTTTTGAGAAGCTTGCTGGCGCAGCAGCCAGATTTTGTACAATTCTTGGCAACGGATCTGTCAGTTCGCCCGATCGACACGCTGGCTCTGCCGCTGATCTTGCTGGGATTTGGTGGCTCTGTCGGTTTGTTAGGAAGTCTCTTTGCCGTTCGTCGTTTTGCAACTCGCTAATTCAACCTTATGAAATCTCAATGGGACTGTTTTCTACAAAATCTAGGCGAGTGGCAGGGTTCGTTTACGCAATTCTCGCCGCGAGGAGAAATTCTCAGCGATACGCCGTCTTTGCTATCTCTAGAAGGGCTAGACAATAATCAGAAGGTGCGCCTGACGCTGCGCCGTGCAGGTAAAGAAGATCTCGTGGCGGAATATTCGACGATCGGCGGTGGGCTGCGATTTTGTGAAAATGGGGCGTTTTCTACAGGATCAATGCAGTTTGCGCCCTACACGCAGTTTGGGGCAGAGTTAGCTTTGCTGCACGACGATCGTCGCCTTCGCCTAGTGCAGTTGTTTAACAAAGAGAGTCAGCTTGAGCAATTAACGCTGATTCGAGAGCAGCGAGTCGGAACGAATGCGCCAGAGTTTCCGCTTTTGACAGTGGATGATCTCGTGGGCGAGTGGAACGGTGAAGCGGTGACGATTTATCCTGACGGGCGATCGCCTGACTCTTATCAAACATCCTTAAAGCTGCACCGTGAAGGAAGCGATCGGCTGGTGCAAGAATTATCGTTTGGGGGAGAGAGGACGATCGCGTCAACGGCAACAATTCACGGTTCGGTGCTTTCGTTTGAGCAGATACAAGTGCTGTTGTTGCCAGGTGGAGCTTCTTCGACGTGCCCGGTGCAAATTAAATTGGGTCAGCCATTGTTTTTAGAAGTGGGTTGGTTGCTTCAGCCCGATTTGCGTCAACGACTGATCCGCCGCTACAGCGATAAAGGAGAATGGGTGAGCTTGACTTTGTTGACCGAAAGGAAAACTTCTTAAACCTATGAACAACCCTGAAGAAAATCTCAAATTGCATCTTCGCCCTCGTGTGACAAAAACCGTTGCGCTTCAAGTTCCAGTTGATGTGTTGGAATCGCTTAAAAGGGTTGCAGATAGTCGAGATATGCCTTTAGAAGTGCTGCTGAGGCTCTATATCGGGCAAGGGCTGCGGCAAGATTTAACTGAGGTTTTTTCTGAACGGGTGCTAGAAACAATGGCTCAAGTATTAGCAAGACACATTCAATCGGAAGAAGAAATTTCAACGATTTTACAAGAGATTCAAGCTGAGACGACTTAACGAATCGCACCATTGTAAAGCACCGTTGTTTTGAAGTCGGCTTTGTCTACGCGCACTTCGGTCTCTATAAATGGAGTGTCAGAACCCGGAGCGCTTCCTTTGAAGGTAAATAGCCAAAAGTCACCTTTATCAACGTAAGGAGATTGGGCGGCCGAGCCGTGCATTGATCGCTCTGCCCGATAAACGCCAAGCCCACCATTCGCCGCTTCACCCGCTTGACGTGCAAGATTTTTGGCGCGGCTGAGTGCTTCGATTTCTTTAACTTTGGCTTGAACGATCGGATCGGTGAATTGGGCACGCACGATCGGGCTGACGACAAACGGAAACACCAACAGCGTTAATAAAATGAAATATCGCATGATCAAAAAGCTCCACAGGATTGTTTTAATGAATTTGATGAATTTGCTCGAAGCGATCGACGATCACATCGGCATTTGCCAATTGATGGGGATGGGTGCCTCCCCAAGTTACTCCCACACTTGCGATCGCGCCGCCTCGTCTCGCCAATTCAATATCTGCACTAGAATCTCCGATCAATAAAGTAGCAGCAGGAGACACTTTTAACGCTTGACACGCTAGATGCAGCAGGCGTGGGTCAGGTTTGCTCAGTCCGTTACGGCTGCCCATTTGCACCTGGAAATAAGCCGCGAGATCATAGAGTTTGACAAAATCTTGCACGTTTTCTTCGGTGTCAGCAGAGAGAACGCCGATTTTGAGATCGGAACCTACCAAGGATTTGAGTAACAGACGTGCCCCTTCAAAAAGCGGAGTCAGTTCAGCTTTGCAAGGGAGGGCACGATCGGCATCCAGCAAAGCAGTGTGAGCGATCGTTTTTGCCTCGATCCAGTCTCGCCCGGTTGCAGCAATGCAGGCAGCCGTTGCGATCTCATCTTCTTGACGAGTCGAGACGGCAATCAATCCGACGGGGTTGACTCGTCCATCGACTAGTCCGAATGTCTTTAATAAAGACTCTTTGACTCCGGGCACTTGCGCCTCGACAAAGCGCGATCGTTGCAGCGCCAAAGCAACCAGAAAATCACGGGAGTCGGCTAACGTTCCATCTTTGTCGAAGAGAACTGCCTCAACGTTATAGAAAGTTTTGGCACCACATTGAATCGTCGCCATAGCGTTTGTGATCAGGGTCAATAAAAAAGAGGGATATTACTCCCTCTTTCTGTGAATCAATTAGCGGCAACTATTCGTCGATCGCGGGAACCAATTCTTCGACTGCTTCGATCGGAGGAATTTCTGCCTCTTCTTCCGCAGAAGGAATTTCTTCAATCACAGCTTCGATCGGAGGAATTTCTGCCTCTTCTTCCGCAGAAGGAATTTCTTCTTCAACCGCAGCCACTTCTTCGGCAACTGCTGCCGGAGCGCTGCCCTGCTGATTGATCTGCATCTGTTCACGATACTTTGCTGCCATTTCTTCAGCTTTCTCGTAAACCACCTCAGGGTTTTTCACCATGTCGCCAGGTTCAGGCTCTAGCTGCTTAGTAGACAGCGAGATCCGACCACGCTCGGCATCAAGGTCGATGATCATCACCTTCACCTCATCATTGACGTTAAAGACGCTGTGAGGCGTGTCAATGTGATCGTGAGAGATTTCTGAGATGTGCAGCAGACCGCTCACACCGCCGATGTCAATAAACGCGCCATAAGGCTTGATGCCACGCACCGTGCCGATGACGACTTCGCCCACTTCAAGGCGGTTCATCTTACGCTCAACGAGGGCACGACGATGGCTGAGAACCAGACGGTTTCGCTCTTCGTCTACTTCTAAAAATTTCAAGGGCAACTCTTCACCCACCAATTCTTCTTTGGGTTTGCGAGTGCTGATGTGAGAACCCGGAATAAACCCGCGCAGACCCTCAATGCGAACTAGGGCACCGCCTCGGTTGGTTGCAAACACGAGCGATCGCACCGTAGCATCTTCAGCCTGAAGTTGTCGAACTCGCTCCCAAGCGCGCATATATTCAATGCGACGAATGGAAAGGGTCAACTGCCCGTCTTCATTTTCATCTGCCAAAATGAAGAATTCGCGAGTTTCATTAGACTGCAACACTTCTTCAGGGTTGTCAATGCGGTTGATTGACATCTCCTGAATGGGAATGTATGCAGCAGTTTTAGCACCGATGTCAATCAGAGCGCCTCTTGGCTCTAGACTAAATACGGTCCCGGCGACGACATCACCAGGGCTGAAGTGATAGTCGTATTTGTCGAGCAAAGCTGCGAAATCTTCGTGAGTAAAGCCGACATCAATAGTTAAAGTGTTCTGATTGACCATGCTGATAGTTTCCCAGTGGTATCTCCGTAAGGGTTCGCCTCCTGTCGATGCGATGCACAGAATAATTGTGTGCAGCCTACACCTTCACCTCTCCACCATTGTAAGAGATTTGCTTTTAGACAGACTAAGAGTTTAGAAGCATTATCATAACGCAACCCGGCTCCCTCTTCACACCTGAATATTTCTGAATGACTAAACTTTATTAGCAAGATTTATCATCTAGCTTATGGAAGACAAACGGCGATGATGTCTTCAAAATTACAAAACCGCGCGTTTTTGAAGACGGGCTTTTTCTTTAACGTGAATTCGATGAAATTTCTCGCGGCGATTGCCAATCCGGGAACGCCCCCTAGCTCCCCAATTCCGGCAGGGTGGTTTCATTGTCGCGAGAGACTTTACCCCTCACCCCCAGCCCCTCTCGCCCTTGTGGGCGAGGGGGCAAGAGCCTAATTTTCTCCCTTCTCGCTTCTCCCCTAGGAGAAGCGATTATTTTGAATGTTCAGGAAATTATGCCAATGCAGGAACAGGGTCTGGGGTGGAGCGCAACTTCGGTTGCCAGTCTTGTTCAGAAAGTGTTTGTAAATATAAATGAAGGAGTAGTCCAGTGAGCGAATAGATCAGCGATACCTAAAGGAAGCGACTATTTCTCAGTTGAGACCCTCAGTGAACCTTATTGAGTGAACCTTATGAGGAATGCAGCTTTAGTGCCGCAAGTGCGGGTTCGGGAAGGGCGAGAGTCCCAACCGCGCTTAGGGATCATCGATAGTCAGTCCGTCAAACTCGGACCAAAAGGGGGAAGAACACGGGGTTGATGGACCCAAAAAGGTGAAAGGGTGCAAGCACCATCTTGTTGTAGAGGGATTGGGACTCGTGTTGGGCGGTTATGTCACTGCTGCGAATACCGCCGATGTCAAGGCGGCTCCTGCGGTTTTGGTCTGGGTGTGGGAGCAGTTTGAACGGATTGCTAAAGTGCTGGCAGACCAAGGAGATCGGGAAGTCTTAAGCGCATTAATCACCCGCTACTTTGCCGAGCCAGAGCGACAAGTGAGCGTTGAGATGAGTCAGCGTCCAACTGAGACCAAAGGTTGCCAGGTCGAACCCAAACGATGGATTGTTGAGCGGACTTGGACTTGGTTGGAGAATGCCCGAATCCTGACTCGCGACTATGAGCGGTTGCCGGAAAATCACGAAGGGATGATTTATATCGTCATGATTCGACTAATGCTGCGACGATTAGCCAAAAATCGACGAGCTTGCGAGCCTAAAACTGCTTAACCAACCTTTACAAACACTTTCTTAATGGTCAGCACTTCCGAAACACTTCAAATGCGCTTGGCTAATCAGCGCGTGTTGATTCGTAGCAGCGATTGGCAGATTTTACAGGAATTTCAGATGCACTAGGAGACTGCTCATCACCTCGTATTGCCTACGACAGCATCATTCTAGAAATTATGTCTTCCCGTCAAGAACACAAGAACGCCACTTGCTTGATTTGAGTATTTGTTGAAATTCTGATAGAAGAGTTGGAACTCAACCTTAAATCAATGCAATTCACGACGCTTGACCGTGAAGACTTGAGGCACAGAACTAGACAAATACTACTACATTTTTAACGAACCAATGCACTCTAAACCGAAATCGGAGTGAGCGAATTTTGGCGCTATAACGGCAAAAGCCTGACCATTTATCAACTTCAAAACAGCACCTATCAATAGGTTTCAGCCAATCTACTCTTTCCTCGGGTGAGCAAAGAATGACTTTATCAATTTCTAAAAGACTGTGCCAAGGCGAAACCCAAGCAAAACGGAAATTCCGCGCTTGGGTTCGTGTGGAGAGATAAAAAAGTTAGACAATTTTGTAGTCTGAAAGTGCTGATTCTTCGTTCAGATTTAGAAGCACTAAAAAATAAAGTTAAACAATTTCTCGCTTTTTCTTGGGTTTCGACATAAGAAAATATGAATTTTTTCAATAAAGAAGTTAAACAATTCCTGAAATCCCCTTGGGTAGCTAGTTTGAGTATCTCTTAAAAAGAGATTTAATCACTTTTTTCAGTCCCACCAGTAGACCACGATGGACGGCGGTGCGGGATGTCTTCCTAGTAGTTGTCTAGTGCGGGTTCGATCTATGACTTCTGTACGATCGCATTGCCAAACCTCGCCTAAATTAGCCTTGTAATGCTAATTTGTCCTGAGGAATGTCATCATCCTTTGCTATTACTACTGTCGGGAACTTAGGTGCAGGTCATTTTCAGAGTGATGTTCTCATTCTAGTTGACTTGTAGGAGTAGAGGTTTCTTCATGTTCCTATGCTAATAATCCTCCTCCAATGCCTGCATTCTCTGTCATTGTCGGGTTAATAGTTCAGTCTCGTCCAGGATGTTAATTTGCTTGATCAGGTCTCGCGACTCATCGCACAGAAATTGCCACTGCGCCCCCAAACCTGCCCGAAATGCAGCTTGAACCAAAGGCGGATCAACACAGATCGTCACTAATTTGCCATAATTAACCATTAATTCGTTCTGAAAGTGAACCAGTTGGGTGAACTGCTGTCGATCTCGCGGGCAAAAAAAGCCTCGGTAAAAAACGACAATCAGGGGATAGCCATCTAGAAACCCTAAATACTGATCCATCAAGCTCGCTTGGGTGAGGCTAGAGAGTTTAATCTGTTCGTTCTCGTGGTTCGCTAACTCAACGTCAGAAAAGTGATTTCCTACTTGCAAATTCGTTGTCATGGTTGAATCTTCCTTACATATTGGGGCAACCTGGCATATCGTCTCCAACCAACAACCGCGCTAAGCTGGGTAATGCTTCACCGTAAGTCGGATGAATGTGTACCGATCGTTCTAGTAGTTGCCAAGTTGCTCCCGCTTCCATTAGAGATAGAAATACGTGGACTAACTCAGCCGTTTCGTAACCGACTAAGGTTGCTCCTAAAATTTTGTCGGTGTCGCGATCGATCACCATGCGGTAGAATCCCAGGTCGTGACCCCACTCGATCGCTCGTGCAATATGGCTCATGGGTAGCGTTACACAGCGAGCATTGATGCCTTTTTTCTGAGCTTGTTCTAGCGTCATGCCGACACGCCCGACTTGAGGTTCGGTGTACATGGCATAACCGAGAACCCGATCGTGGCGCGTCCGATTTTCACCACACAAAATTGCTTTGAGACGACGATAATCCTCCCAAGACACATGGGTAAAAGCAGGCTGTTTGGCTGCATCTCCGATCGCATAAACCCCAGAACCAGTTGTATGGAACTGGTCGTTGATTTTGACGAACCCCTGGTTATCTAGCTCGATTCCGCTTGCTGCCACGTTGAGAGCATCGGTGTTTGGTTTCCGTCCAATCACAACCAGTAAGGCTTCTCCCTGAAGTTGTTCACCATTGCTGAGGGTCAGCGTAAATACATCATTCTCGTGAGCCACCTGCTCAACATTGACCTCAAAGTGAACCTGAATGCCATCTTGTTTTAACGCCTCAGCTAAGACCTCGCTGACCTCTGGTTCTTCTTGACCTAGAACGCGATCGCCTCGCACAATCAAGTGAGTTTGACTGCCCAAACGAGCCAATCCCTGACCTAACTCCAAGCCGATGTAGCCAGCCCCAATTACTAACAAACGTGGGGGTAGTGTCTTTAAATCAAAGAAGTTGCGGTTGGTTAGGTAAGGAGTTCCTGCAAGACCGGGAATGTCAGGAATCAATGATGAGGTGCCCGTGTTGATCACCACTAAGGGAGCTTGAACCGTCACATCTCCGCCTATAACAGTGCGTTCACCTGTAAAAGAAGCTTCTGCACAGACGACGTTGACACCTGCGCCTTCTAGTCGCTTGTGAGCTCCTTGGCTGAAGCGATCGCGAATTGCTCTCACCCGCTCCATCACCGCAGGAAAGTTTACTTCGACTTGAGTATGAATGCCTAACTTCTCAGCCTGCCGCGATCGCCCTGCTGCATGAGCCGCTGCCAAAAAAGCCTTAGAGGGAGTACAGCCATAGTTGATACAACTACCACCCAAAGCATCCCGTTCAAACAGCATCACTTTGCGTCCTTCTTTGGCAAAATCAGCCGCCAGTGGAATACCACCCTGACCACTGCCAATCACAATCACATCTGCGGTTTCCATCGATTAGTTGCCTCACTGGGGAATGCTTCTCTCATAACAGTCTCATGCTCTTAAAGAACACTGAAAAGAAACTGAGTAGGAGATTAATTTTCTTGAGATATCTCTAACACTAGACCTTTTGCGTCGTAAGCTAAAAAATGGCTAAAAGCTTTACGGGTCAGGCATTTCAGCTATTAGTGCCAGAAAACGGCTACAAGTCTTTTGACATATAAGTTTCAGGGCAATTTCTTCGCTATCACGCAAAAGGTCTACTAACTGATGCTCTAAAAAGCTCTATGGCGCGTCTGATTTACTGTGCGCTTCGTCAATCTCGCCAAATTGCTGGATCAGTTGAGCAACCAAACCCGTCCACCCTGTTTGATGACTGGCACCAATGCCTGCGCCGTTATCGCCGTGGAAGTATTCGTAGAACAGCAGCAAATCTTGCCAGTGTGGGTCTGTTTGAAATTTACCATTGCTGCCGTAAACGGGTCGTTGTCCTGACGAATCTTTGAGGAAAGTTTGGATCAGTCGATGCGAGAGATTAGCTGCCACGTCCCAGAGCGTTAGCATTTGACCTGACCCAGTTGGATACTCTACTTTGAAATCGTCTCCTAAATAATCGTGAAACTTTTGCAGTGATTCAATTAGGAGAAAGTTGACTGGAAACCAGACAGGACCTCGCCAATTAGAATTGCCGCCAAACAAACCGCTAGTAGACTCTGCGGGTTCATAATCGACGCGAAACTGCATTCCATCGGCATCAAAAATATAGGGACGATCGGCATGACAGCGAGAAATTGCCCGAATGCCATAGTCTCCTAAGAACTCGTGTTGATCGAGCATCTTTTGCAAAATCCGTCTTAGTTTGTCGCGGGAGACGATCGCCAGCAATCGCCGTGCCTGCATTCCTTCCGTTTCCATACAAGCTACATTCTGGCGCAGGTCTGGACGGTGTTGGATGAACCAGTCCAGCCGTTTTTTGAACGCAGGCAGTTGTTTGAGCGTTTCTGGTTCTAGCGTTTCTACGGCAAACAAAGGAATCAACCCGACCATCGATCGCACCTTTAGCTCAATCTGGCGATCGTCAGGCAGATGCAGTACATCGTAGTAGAATCCTTCTGTTTCATTCCAAAGCGTGTCTTCCATCTCACCAATGTGATTCATGGCATCGGCAATGTAGAGAAAGTGTTCAAAAAACTTAGTAGCAATGTCTTCGTAAACGGGATTTGTTTTGGCAAGTTCGAGCGCGATCGTCAACATATTTAAGCAATACATTCCCATCCAACTGGTGCCATCGGATTGATCAATGTATCCACCTGTCGGAAGTTGAGTACTGCGATCGAACACACCAATGTTATCTAATCCTAGAAAGCCACCTTGAAAGACGTTTCTGCCTTCTACATCTTTGCGATTTACCCACCACGTAAAATTGAGCATCAACTTCTGAAACACACGCTCTAAAAACTGACGATCTGCACGTCCATACATCTTTTGCTCAATCTGATAGACGCGCCAGGTTGCCCACGCATGAACCGGAGGATTGACATCTCCTAAAGCCCATTCATAGGCTGGAATTTGCCCATTGGGGTGCATATACCATTCTCGCGTCAGCACATCTAACTGGTATTTGGCAAAATCTGGATCAATCATAGCGATCGGAAGACAGTGAAATGCCAGATCCCAAGCAGCAAACCAGGGATATTCCCACTTGTCGGGCATCGAGAGAATGTCATCGGTGTAGAGATGGAACCACTCTTGATTTCTGCCCCGTTTGCGTTCGGGTGGGGGCTGAGGTGCAGAGCGATCGCCCTTCAGCCAATCTTCTACAACGTAGTGATAAAACTGCTTGCTCCACAGCATTCCCGCAAATGCCTGTCGCTGCACGTTTCGCATATCTTCGCTAATAGATGCGGAAACAATACCTCGGTAAAATTCATCAGCTTCTTGTTTGCGGGTTGCAAAGGTTGCATTAAACTCACCGCCGAAGGGTTCACTTAAACTGGGCGCATCACTCAAGCGCAACTGGATTGTTTTAGTTTCACCAGGCGCGATCGACCCTTCGTAATGCACGGCTGCTTTTGTGCCAACTTGATCACGATTAACTGCCGTTGTATTACCTTGAACCACGTAATCATTAATGCCATCTTTTACATGAGGTGAAGCATTAGACGTACCAAACAACCGTTCATAATTTGTTTCATTCTCGGTAAACAAAAGTTCTGCATTTCCAGATGCGTAGAGCCATCGTTTCCCCAGCGTTGAATGAATTGCACTAATCACATTCGCGTTCGCGTTTGATTTTGTCTCTTGCAAGGTTGGCTTACTTTCGTCAGTGTCCCATGACCAGGTATTACGAAACCAGAGCATTGGCAAAATATGGAGCGGTTTTGCCTCAGCACCCCGATTAACCACAGTAATTTGAATCAAAATATCTTCAGCCGATTGCTTGGCATATTCGATAAACACATCAAAATAGCGATCGTCCTCAAATACTCCAGTATCCAACAACTCAAACTCTGGCTGATGGCGATCGCGGCGGCGATTCTCCTCAACTAACTGAGCATAAGGAAACGCCTGATGCGGATATTTGTAGAGCGCTTTCATATATGAATGCGTCGGCGTATTGTCTAGATAAAAGTAATATTCTTTGACATCTTCGCCATGATTGCCTTCATTGCCAGTCAGCCCAAATAGCCGCTCTTTGAGAATGGGATCTTCACCGTTCCACAGCGCGATCGCAAAACATAATCGCTGATGGTTGTCTGAGATTCCAGCAATGCCATCTTCGCCCCAACGGTAAGCCCGCGATCGTGCCTGGTCATGTGTGAAGTAATCCCAAGCGGTTCCATGCGGACTGTAATCTTCGCGCACGGTTCCCCATTGGCGATCGCTCAAATACGATCCCCATCTGCGCCAGTGTGCCTGATGAGTCAGCGATTCTTGTAGTCGTTGAGCTTCTGCGGTTGTGGTTGCCATTGTTGGAAGACTCCATGTGAGAAAATCTGGTGTTAAATCTCTTAATTGGAGTATCTACCTAAAAACCAATAGAAAGTTGAGGATGAGATGAGAAATGTCTGAGAGATGAGTGGGTGCGATCAGTTAGGTTAGAACCGATCGCTTGAGCAGAAAGATGACGGATCGACCTTTGGCGGCTTCAAAGTTCAAGCGCACGTGCGATCAGTTAGGTTAGAACCGATCACTTGAGCAGAGTGATAAACAAATTGAGTCCTAACCAAAACTTAACGATGAATCTCAAATGACTATTACAATCTAAAGTGTAGACAGAATAACGTTCCCAATCACCCGCCGCAGGTAGCCTTGAACAATCAGCAGCTAACCTCTCGGCGGTCGGGTGCATTGGGGTTGTTATGCGGCAACTTAACGACAAGATCATCAGCTATCTTCTGTCATATCTTCGGTGACGAGAGCTTCGCTCAATTGCTTCAGATCGAAGTACATCGTTCGATAGGGATTCACAGGTGGTAAAGGATCGGTGGGAATGGCAAACTCAAACCCTAACTTTGCATAGAAACCGGATGCATCATAAGCGGGTTCAACATCAGCATCATAGAGCGCATCGACGGTAATGAATCTCACGCCAATTATCGGCGTAACCTCGGTAATCACGTAGTCGATTGCCCAATCCATCAACCGAATACCAAGACCTTTTGTCCGTCGATCAACTGCCAGTAGACCGATCTTCACCGCAGGAAAAGTCCTATACTTCACGCCTTCTTTCGCCAACAGGGGATCTTCAACCTGCAACTTATCCGCTAACAGCGTAATATAGCCAGCTAAAGTATCCTCAACCCGGACAATCCAGCACTGACAAAGGGATGCATCAATTTCCCGATGAATGCGCCCCTGTTTCCAATAGGTCACGAATTCACCCCTGATACAGCGAAACCCCTGACCAAGTTTCCGAAGTTCAGGGGTTAGAAGCTCAATATCGATTTGGGAGAAGTCTAAGCCATCAAACTTACCGGAGCTAGGCATGTTTCTGGGCTTTGCGACGACGAGCAGCAATCCGCTTTGCAAGGGCAAGAACCCGATCATTAACCACTGCACTACCGGAATCGATCGCTTCCAGCAGTTTCTTGGCTGCTTCGCCCGAAACAGGTTGGGATTGGGTATGGAGTGGATACTTCATAAGAGGACTCGTTTGCTTCTCTGTCATCATAACAAACGAAAAAGCCAGATGGACAACCTCCTAAATCTTCTGTGTCCAAGCAACCCCGCCCATTACAGACCCAACGATCGCAGAAATCCCCAGAAAGGCTCTGGCGGGACTGCCTTCTTCGATCGTTGGAAAGATGACGATACTGAGGACGGCAACGACGATTGCGCCAATCCTCACACCTTGCCAAAACTGACGTTTCATTGCTGGGGCGTTTTCTGGATTTCCTGGGATGATCGCAGCGTGAATGATGGCGACGATCCAAAGCATAAACCCATAGCAGTACCAATTGAGTGGCTTTCCGCCTTTTTCACTCGCAAGCATCGCTGGCGCTAAAGCCAAGAGCGCTAGAAAAATTGGGGTTGCAGGGCTAAAAGCGAGCATCATCAGACCGACGATGACACAGCCCGTAATGAGAAGTGCCGGATTTGCCGCATCGATATTGGTGCTGGAATTTGATTGAGGAGTTCGGGTCATAATTTCCGGTGCATGAACTGTATAAAATTGGGCTGTAGCGATCGAATTTAAATATCTGCAAGTTTGTGTTGGACATGCTGCTGGAAAGCCAAAAGCCCGCCCTGAGTATCCCAAGCCTTTTTGAATGTGGGCAATTCTTCTAGCTTCATGACATCACCACCCATGTAGGCGAGAACTTCTGGGTAGCCAAAAATCAACTCTGCCTTCACTGAAGGGGGTGGCTTTGTGCCACCGATCGCCCAAACCACTTCAACAATTCGATAAAGATTCCAATCACTTGACGAATCTTCACGTTCAGCCTGACGATTAAGCACTTTAACAAGATGAGTGACGTACCCATGCTGACGAAGCAGAATTAAGTCATCTCTTTTAAGTCTATTGGCATTGGCTTCATCGTCTTTCCAAGCCAATTTGAACAATTCGCCCTTTTTAAATTCACAGTAAGCCCACCCATCGGAAGGTCTTACATTCTTTGTCCACTAGAGATGCTCTGAATTCATCAATTCTTTCACCGGGTAGTCGAAGCCGCATACCTAGTTGAGCCGCAACCGCAAGCGGTTCTGCTCACTGACGAAGAATGCAAATTCGGTTGTCGGTTCCAACGCTAGTTAGATCGTAGCGTCACGAAGATTTTAGCATACAGTACAAGTGAACTAAATAGCGCTGTCGGTCTAACGGTTCGCTTGAGCGGCTGTAAGTAACCTTGAACTCAACACCAAGATCTTTCGTAGTCCGCTCCAAGCGAATTGTTAGGTGACAATTTTAGACAATTATTGGCATCAAAAATTGTTTAATTACTACATTTGTGAGTGTTCTACAGAGATGATTTCTACAAAATCACTTATATTTTCATCTATGAAATCCATTAGAGGACATCAGGAACTCCACGTCGAGAAAGGAGATCTTTAGTGAGTTCTGTTCGTAGAGCACTACACTTCTTTTGAATAGATTCATAATCAGAATCTGCTTCTATACTGCATCAGGGCACAGATTGCGTGTTACGAAAGGACTGAAAGCGAAGCGTTAATAGGGAGTCTATACTCGCCACGATTGAGAAATGGACTTTTGGATTGTTCTCCCGCATCAACGATAAGATGAGGTTTGTTCTAGAGCAGGAGAAAAGAGGT
>NZ_MPPI01000034.1 GCF_001895925.1 Phormidesmis priestleyi ULC007
AATTCAATCCGAATCATGCTAACAACCTCTTTTCTCCTGCTCTAGAACAAACCTCATCTTATCGTTGATGCGGGAGAACAATCCAAAAGTCCATTTCTCAATCGTGGCGAGTATATACTCTAATGCCTCAAGTGTTCTTGCTATTTTTTCATGATTTGCGGAAGGATCTGCACCAAGACGTTCCAGAATGCTCTTGTATAGCCATGCCTGAGACTCTAAGTTGTTTAGCTTTTGAACTTGCTGCGTGTTATCTGGTTGAGGGATTATGTCTGTCTTTTGTAATTGCTGCTGTAAATTATTAATTTTTGCTGAAACGGTACCCCTAAAACAAGCGAGAAATAAATCTAAGGCTTGACCAAAGGGAAACGAGTAATCAGCTAACCAACCGAATAGAACCCAAAAGAATACAGAGCATACTAAAAATGCAGCGACCTTAGCGTAGTTAAGGAATTTTTTAAGTGGATTCCTATTAGATTCTAGATCGGAGTCCTTGAGATCAAAAAACTGGCTAACGAAAAAATTTCTGCTCTATCTGCTGCCCCACAACGGTACCTGAATTTTTATCAACATTGAGGTTGACACCTGATTCAGTACTTTGAGAAACGTGAGAGGTACTTTGTATATGTTGATAATGAGTTACCAGTCTTTCGAGATCTTCTTGAAATTTCCTGTCCCTTTCAGCTTCACTCAAAATTGCAGCTTCCAAAAGCTTTGACTCAGATTTTTCAATTTGGAGTTTGCCCTGAAATCTTTTCGACAAGAAATCTAGAACATCCGCTCCAGCTTTTTCCAAAGCCCCACCTGAAACCTTATCGATCGTATAAAGCGCAATATTTACTGCTTGTAGAGTTAGTACAGATAATTCCACGTTGGTAGTGATCCTGTTGAACCGAGCTTTGTCAATTTATAGCACACCTGTCTCCAGTAATCTTCAAAGGCTTCTCTAGAAAAAGCATTTAGGCAAACTAAATCTGAACACGCACAGACAAGCTGTAAGGACTATCCCAACAGTTGGCTCAAGCAGCCCAACATTAATTCGACGGAACAATAAAGTCTAAAAAAGCTCAAATCCCCAAGCGTTGATAAACCTGGTCTAGATTTTTTAGATGATGTTGAGGATCGAAACAATCAGCGATTTCAGCCGGGGAAAGCTTTTCGACCACACGCGGATCTTCACTGATCAACTTGCGGAAGTCACCATCGGGCTTATTCCAGGCTTGGTGAGCGCAAGACTGCACGATCGTATACGCCTCTTCACGACTCACATCTTTGCCAATCAGCGCCAACAAAACTCGTTGACTAAAGACAACTCCACCGTAGAGGTTCATATTCCGCGCCATATTGTCGGGATAGACCAGGAGATTTTTCACCAGGTCAGTAGTTTCGACCAGCATGAAGTGAGTGAGAATGCAGGCATCGGGGAAGGCAACCCGTTCGACAGAACTGTGGGAAATATCGCGTTCGTGCCAGAGTGCGACGTTTTCCATTGCGGCGACGGCATAGCCTCGGATCAGACGTGCCATTCCGGTGAGCCGCTCCGATCGGATCGGATTCCGTTTATGGGGCATCGCGGATGAGCCTTTTTGCCCCTTCGAGAAGAATTCTTCGACTTCTAAAACGTCGGTGCGCTGGAGATTGCGGATTTCTACTGCAAAACGCTCGATCGACGATGCCAAAAGCGCCAAGCCATTCATATAATCGGCGTGACGATCGCGGGAAATCACCTGCGTCGAGGCGGCATCGGGTTCGAGTCCTAAATTTTGACAGGTTAGAGACTCAATTCGAGGGTCAATATTGGCGTAGGTTCCAACCGCGCCAGAGATTTGACCGACAGCAATGGTTTTTTTGAGTTGACAGAGCCGATCGCGGTGCCGCAGCATTTCTGCCAGCCAGCCAGCCAGTTTGAAACCAAACGTGATGGGTTCTGCGTGAATGCCGTGCGATCGACCGATCATCACCGTGTTGCGATGTTGTTGAGCCTGATAGCGAAGTGCCTGAATCAACGCCTCAACGTGCGACATGATCACATCTAGACTGGCGACGAGTTGCAGTGCCAGCGCGGTGTCTAGCACATCAGAACTGGTCATGCCCAAGTGAATGTATCGTCCCGCATCGCCTACGTATTCGTTGACGTTGGTGAGGAAAGCGATGACATCGTGGCGAACTTCTGCCTCGATTTCTAAGATTCGTTTGGGGTCAAAATTTGCCTTTGCTTTGATTTCTGCGACTGCCTCAGCGGGAATATAACCCAGTTCAGCCTGAGCATCGCAAACAGCAATCTCGACTTCTAGCCAAGTTTTAAATTTGTAGGCTTCAGTCCACAGGTTGCCCATTTCGGGTAGGGTATAGCGCTCTATCAAGACTCGTCGTGCAGAATACAACCGTCACATTGTAGCGTCTAATTTGCGCTATAAATTTTGTTATGGCGATGCCCACACTGTCGAGGGTCTAGCGTGGGCATTGCAGAAGATTTTGCTGCTTTGAGCGATCGGTAATTTACTCTTCGGAGTCATCACCTCCATCTGCTCCTGCATCTTCTTCGTAACTCTCTTCAGTTTCCTCTTCGTAAGTATCTTCGATTTCCTCAGATTCCTCCGCTGTCTCTTCTTCAGCGTCTTCTTCGTAGCTATCTTCAGTTTCCTCGGATTCTTCTTCAGATTCCTCTTCGTAGCTATCTTCAGTTTCCTCAGACTCCTCTTCCGTCTCGTAGGTTTCCTCGGATTCCTCTTCTTCGGATTCTTCTTCGTAGCTATCTTCAGTTTCCTCAGACTCCTCTTCCGTCTCGTAGGTTTCCTCGGATTCCTCTTCTTCGGATTCTTCTTCGTAGCTGTCTTCAGTCTCTTCGTCGTCTTCCGTTTCGTCTGATTCTTCTTCGTAGCTGCTTACAGTCTCTTCGTAGAATTCAGTCTCTTCGGATTCTTCTTCATAGCCGTCTTCGGTTTCTTCGTCAGTTTCGTCATCTTCTTGAAAGTAGAGAAGATCGAGGTTCTCGAAAGCATCGGCTAAAACGAATCCTTTGTTCTTAACGTAGACAAGCTCTTCTTCGTATTCGACTGTGTAAGCCTCGTAAGTCTCCTCTAACAAGGCAATGACCGAGGGTTTGCGGATTGCGCCGGGAGCTTGAAATGCAGTCGCGATCGCTGCCCTCGCCCCATCAAATAGAGAAGCCGAACTGCCTTGAATGCCTTGGCTTAAATCGCGATCGCTAACCTGGCGAATCGTCCAGCAGTCTCCGTTAAGCTCCGGCTTGGTCATATAGTCGTAAGGGATATAGCAATAGCCGTGCTCTCCCCATTCGTCACCCCACGAGTTGCGAACGATGAAGACTTGATCAGGGTCAGAATAGCCCACACAAAGCATTGCGTGTCCGCCATCGTGCTTTTCGTTGTCGGGGTCGGGCATGGGCACCAACCCATCAGAACCTGCTTGCTGAAACGATGAGAAAAGCTGTAAGCCAAACGCAAACGGATAGCCGTCAGCTAAACAACTCTGCATTGCGTGAAGATCGACATCGACACGAGCCGCTTCTTCAACGATAAAGTTTGCGGCTTCTGCGTATGCCTGTTTGTGTGGCTGTTCTAGAATTTGGTTTAAGTCAAAAGACCAGGTGTTTTCAGAGCAAGCCCCATATTTTCGCAAAACCTTGACGCAGCTTTTTAGATACGTCCCTTCGTCTTGGCTAGAGTCGCCGTCAAGTTCTCGTGCGTTGTAGTAGATGAATAGACGGCTCACGTCTTCTGATTTCCCAAGCAGACGGTTTGCCAAATATTCATAGGCTCCTGCGACTGCATTAGCGGTGCAGCTATTGGAGCCGCCTTGATTTTCGACCGGGGTCATATAAAGGCGCAAATCGGCTTTGGGAGGCAGGGGACGATCGCGCTTCGCACTATATTTTTTGTCTTTAGAATTCTGCTTTTCGGGACGGTAGCCACCTAATTTGAACTGTTGACCGACTGAATTTTTAACAACCGTTGATTTGCGAACTTGACGATAGTTTTTTGACATAGAAACAAATCTGTAAAGGCTCAGATTATGTTTCTCAGATTAGGTAAAAATCTAACCCGTATTTTTACTTAATCCTCGCTGTCAGTGTTTGAGAACTTCCGTGAGCCGAATTTTGCCTCATCCAGAGTGGGGGCACGCTATGCCAACACTAAGATACTTTCCAATTCTCTATCTCCAAACTGAATAATTGTGTCAAAACTATCTCTCAAAACCTGAACAATCTTTAACGTTGGACTGTTGCCGATGCGAAGATAGATGAACTTGGGCGGATGACCGTAAAGTAAACTGCGCTGATGAAAGTCAGCATCTTTGGAAACAATCACAAAACCGTTTGCTTTTGCGTATTCCCAAATAAGCCCATCATCAGTATTCGTAAGCGCTAAGGTTTTGACGTGTTCAGAATCAGGATATAAATCGATAATTCTGTGAACAATCTGGTCTGAAAGATTTTCATCTAAGAGCAGTTTCACAGCGATGCTACGAATAACTTTTTCTCACGATCGGCTGCAAACGCAAGACAAGCTTTGATGTCTTCTGAAGTGAGTTCAGAAAAGTCTTCCAAAATTTCCGCTTCTGTCATCCCACCTGCTAGATACTCTAAAATGTCGTAGACAGTGATTCGCATTCCTCGGATACATGGCTTACCACTGCGTTTTCCAGGCTCAATTGTGATGATGTTGTGGTAGTCCATAAATCAACAAAGTAGAAATATTTGCTTACCTTCATCATATCGGGAAGTTTGATTTCCCGATCGGCGATCGTTTCCCCATGCAACTCTGTTCCGTCCGCACCAACGCAATGTTAGACAATGGGTAAAACCTGGATGCGTAATCCAAGTGCCTGTAAAACCTTGAGAACTGTGACAAACTCTGGATTGCCTTCAGCCGACAAAGCTTTGTAAAGACTTTCACGACCCAACCCTGTTTCACGGGCAATATGCGTCATACCTTTAGATCGAGCAATATCACCTAATGCTGCTACCACTAAGCTTGGATCGCCATCTTCAAGGGCAGCTTCAAGATATGTAGCTATATCTTCTCTGGTTTCCAAATGTTCCGCCGCATCCCAAGGGTAGGTTTGAACAGTAGCCATGAAGACCTCCTATAAGTCTTGCGCTAGATCTAGCGCTGTTTTGATGTCCCGTTCTTGAGTCCGTTTATCTCCTCCTGCCAAGAGAATGATCAAGGTCTCACCTCTTTGTATGAAATACACCCGATAGCCTGAACCATAATCAATCCGCAGTTCCGACACGCCTCGCCCTACTGGTTTAACATCGCCTGGATTGCCCGTAGACAAGCGACGAATACGAATGTCTATACGCGCTTTTGCTTGGCGATCGCGCAGCGATTCAAACCAATTAGCATAGGTCTCAGTCTGACGAACTTCAATCACATATCAAGTGTATCCTGTGGGATACATAAAAGTAAAGAGAAATCTGATTCCATGTCCTTCAATAAAAAATGCGTAACCCAAGTGTTACGCATTTGAAAAGTAGAGGATTTTAGCTTTTTCTGGGAAATGACCTCAAGTTAACTATCTTTACCTAAAGACCCAATGCGACTGTAATTGCTGTTCTCACTACTTCTCGTGTCCCAAAATATCCATTAAAGTTGCTGTGAAAAGTTGACCAATCTAGATTGCTATTATCATTGTTATATCGACAGTGAGAAGCCCCATTGATGCTTAGGTTGACTGCGATCGAGAACGAGTCAACTTAAGCATCAGGTCTTTAGAATTTGGCATCGGAGAAGATCGCTATCACCTCAAAAATTTAGCATTCCAAAAACCTAAAAACTCTTGTACAATACACCGCAGTGATGAAGTTGTGCCCCGAAGCCTGATTTAGGCGATCAGACTCCGAGGACTTCCATCCCTAGTTACCGTAACTAACTCAGGAGGCGTTCATGATTGTACACCGTCGGCTTTGCTATGGGATCTTGAAAGGCTGGAATCAAGATCCTGCATACGTTTTTCACCCCAATGGAATGTCTGAGAAATCAGCGTTCTTGTCCTCTTTGAACTAACCGAGAGGACAAAATAATATGGGAGTTAGGACGATCGTTCCTGGCTCGATTTTGTTCACCGTTGAGTTGCGTTGCTCAACCGAAAAGCGTTATCGAGTTAGTGTGACTTTGGATTTGCAAGAGCGTTACATCTTCCTTTCGTCTGGCATTCTCGTGAATGTTAGCGATCGCATTGAAGATTTCGTTTCACAACTGAGTGAGATTGCATCAAACCAACTGGCATTGTTCAAATGGGATGGCACCAGTGACTTGATGACTGAATATCAAATTGTTCGAGTGTTGCCGGGATATCAAGTTGAACGTTCTTTAGTGAAATTCAACATTGCGATCGGGAATGGTTCTCTAGTTCAAGTGGAGGAGTTGCACAACAAAATCACCATTCAACTCTAGGAAGTTGGGCGTTAGGGAGCCATCGATTAACGAATCCTTCATAGTCATGTGGCTCTCTAACCGTGCAATTCGTAAAGTTAAGCCATGTCTATGCAGACAATGGCACCTTACTGCATGCGATCGATCGTGCGATATTGCACCGCTTCAGCAACGTGATGAGTTTGAAGATGTTCGTCACCTGCTAAATCGGCGATCGTGCGCGCAACTTTGAGAATCCGATCGCTGGCTCTGACTGATAATCCCAGTTTGCGGATCGCGCTTTCGAGCAAATTGCGGGTCGAGTCATCCAGTTTGCACCACTGTCTGAGATGAGAACTTTGCATCTCAGCATTACAGCGTAAGTCAGTGTTTTTGAAGCGAAGACGGGCCCGATCGCGAGCAATTTGAACCCGCGATCGCACGGTTTCTGAATCTTCACCTGTAGGCTGTTGAGTAATTTCTTCTGGTTTGAGCCGATTAACACCGACTTGGAGATCAATCCGATCCATGAGCGGGCCCGATAGTTTTGCCCAATATTGTTCTCTCGATCGGGGAGAGCAAGTGCAGGGATGTACCGTGTCTGCAAAAAAACCACACGGACAAGGATTGGTGCTGGCAACCAACGTAAATCGAGCTGGAAAGGAGACAGATTGACGCGCTCTAGAGATGGTAACGTGTCCGTCTTCTAAAGGCTGACGTAAAAACTCCAACACCTCGCGCTTAAACTCAGTTAGTTCGTCCAGAAACAAGATCCCCCGGTGTGCCAGAGAGATTTCGCCCGGTCTGGGATAGCTGCCACCTCCGACCAGGGAGACACCCGATGCAGAATGATGAGGGCTGCGAAACGGACGAGTGCTGACCAGTGAGCCTTTGTTCTTTAGCAATCCCGCAACTGAGTGAACTTGTGTGACTTCGAGCGCTTCGTCAAAAGAGAGGGGAGGCAGAATTCCGGGTAGGCGACGGGCAAGCATCGTTTTACCACTGCCCGGAGGCCCAACAAACACTAAATTGTGTCCTCCGGCTGCGGCGATTTCTAAAGCACGACGCGCATGAGCTTGCCCTTTCACGTCTCGTAAATCAAAGCTTGAAGTCTGCGATCGCTCCAGTTCTTCGATCACATCTACCTGCATGGGTGTGTGAGTTGTCGGATCAGCGAGAAACTGCCCCACCTCAGATAAGTGATTAAAGCCGTAGACTGAGATCCCTTTCACGACTGCCGCTTCGCGGGCGTTATCTGCCGGGACTACTAAGCCAGAGATGCCCAGACGTTGCGCTGCTGCTGCGATCGCCAACACTCCCGCTACAGGTCTGAGCGCTCCGTCTAGCGAAACTTCGCCTAAAAACAAATGAGTCTCTAGTAGCTCGATCTTGACTTGCTCGGAGGCTGCCAAAATGCCGACGCTAATCGGTAAATCAAAACTTGGCCCTTCTTTTCTTAGGTCTGCGGGAGTCAGATTTATAACGATTCGCCGCATCGGAAAGGCATAGCCCGCATTCTTGAGGGCAGTTTTGACGCGCTCTTTAGACTCTTGCACACTGGTGTCTGGCAGCCCAACGACTACCATTCCGGGCAGCCCTCCTGCAATGTCAACCTCAACCCCGACTTTAACGGCATCAATGCCGACGAGCGATGCACTCCAAACCTTGGCAAGCATGAGAAATTCCACGACGAATGCTTTGGTAGAGTGCCCAAAGTTTAGAGCAAGGCAACGCGAGTTGAACAATCGGGCGTTGAAGTCAGGAATCTAGCCTTGAATAGGCTACTAGCTCACTCCAATAATTTCTGCCTTACAGAATACTTCGTCATCCTTGCGGGTATTGCTAATATCAGAGACTATCCCAACTCGATTAACTTTAGATTTTTTAATCATCACGTCGGGGAGTGTCTATGGTCAGTCAGCCGATCAGTCCTAAGCAGAGCCGTAGGGTTCTGTCATCCCAACCCTCGCGATTTTGTCCCTCGTCGATCGTCCTCAATTGGGGGGCAGCAGACCCCATTAAACGAGGCCCCGTTGTTGGTACAGTGCTTAACCCTGCCCATCGCAACGTGATTGGGACGCATTCGGGTTCCTATGCAGTTTATCGAGCGCTAGCGGTGGCAAGCGGCAGACTCCGGGCAGACCATCGGGCTGATCTTACTAATACATCACCCGCCGTTAAGATTGGGCCTCACCCCGCTTGGGCAGACCCCGATCGGATTATTTCTCTCGACCCGTTTGGGGCAGTTGTTGGTGAAGCTTATCAACATCTCTACAAGCAGGGCTATGATATTCGTCCCTCGATCGCGATCACTAAAGCTCATATCAATATGCCAGAGCTTCAAGATGCTGTTGCCAAAGGGCGCTTGGTCGAAGATGGCAAAGTCATGAAGCCAGGCGGCGATCTCGTCGTCACCAAAGCCGCGATCGAGCCTGTGTGGTATCTTCCTGGCATTGCAAAGCGGCTCAATGTTGAAGAAAAAATGCTGCGCCGAGCCTTATTTGAACACACGGGCGGGATGTTTCCCGATTTGGTGACTTGCCCTGATCTGAAAGTCTTTTTGCCGCCGATCGGGGGCATTACCGTCTACATAATTGGCGAACCGGACGCGATCGCCGATCCCGATAAACCCCTGACGGTGAGGGTTCACGACGAATGCAATGGCTCTGATGTCTTTGGTTCAGACATTTGCACCTGCCGCCCTTATTTGGTACACGGCATCGAAGCGTGCATTCAAACCGCGCAAGCAGGCGGCGCAGGCGTGGTGGTCTACCTCCGCAAAGAGGGACGAGCGCTGGGAGAAGTCACTAAGTTTTTAGTCTACAACGCCCGCAAACGGCAAGCAGGCGGAGATCGGGCCGATGCCTACTTTGCCCGAACCGAATGCGTCGCTGGCGTGCAGGATATGCGCTTTCAGGAACTCATGCCCGATGTGCTGCACTGGTTAGGCATTACGCGCATCGATCGCTTAGTCTCAATGAGCGATCTGAAATACAATGCCATCACTCAGTCTGGTATTCAAGTCATTGAGCGGGTCGCCATCCCTGATGACTTGATTCCGGCAGATGCCCAGGTTGAGATCGAGGCAAAAAAGGCGGCTGGTTACTACACTCAAAGCCAGGTTCTGACTCAGGAATCGCTAGCAGAGATTAAAGGACGAGGACTGACAGACTAATGTTTTCTCAACCCTTGTCTGAAGTCGATACGATCGCTTATCTGCGTTCTCCTCAAGCGATTCGAGAGCGGTGCGGCAAACTTTTCGCCCTAGCACAGGCCGATCAACTCCGCTATTTTCGGTGTGATCTGACTCAGATGGATCGCGTTGCCGACTATGTAATTGCGGTGACTCGCGAACACTACCCAGATTTGCAGATTCCCTTTCACAGCCGTTGGCGACATTTTGAAGTCGAGAATGCGCCGAGATTGGGGCATCTCGATCGCGCACTCGCCAATCTGTCTCCCCTAGAAAAAGCCAAAGCAAAATTTGATCTCGTGATTCCCAGTGTATTGCTCGATGCCGGGGCGGGCGATCGCTGGCACTATCTTGAAGCTGAAACCGGGCAAGTATGGTCACGATCGGAAGGATTAGCCGTCGCCAGCTTCCATTTATTCTGTCAGGGCGGCTTTTCTAGCGATTCCGCTAATCCCTACCAAACCGATGCAGAAGGGCTGCGCCAACTAACGCCAAACGCTCTGATAGAAAACTTTCAGGTGAATGATCAAAACCCGCTTGTGGGCTTGGAAGGACGATCGCAATTATTGCAAAAACTGGGTCAAGCGCTCCAAAAGCACCCAAACTGGTTTGGAGCTACCCATCCGCGTCCTGGCAACCTGGTTAACTATCTCTTGCAACAGGCACAAGACGGCAAACTCTCAGCCCCGATCATGCTCAATGCTGTTCTAGAAGGCTTTGGAGAAATCTGGTCAGGGCGAGTTTCTCTAGCAGGAGTCAATCTGGGAGACGTGTGGCTCCACCCGGCACTGCCAGGAACCGAGATCAGCGATAAATTAGTGCCCTTTCACAAACTTTCTCAATGGCTCACCTATTCTCTGCTAGAACCCCTACAAGAATTAGGCTTAGAGATCACTGACTTAGATGCCCTGACCGGGCTGCCAGAATATCGAAATGGCGGATTGTGTCTCGACTTGGGATTATTACAAGTCAAAGATCAGCAAATTTTGCAGCAGTCTCATTTACCAGGAGCAGCCGCGATCGTCGAATGGCGCGCTCTCACGGTTTGCCTTCTAGACGCGATCGCCCACACCATGCGCCAACGCCTTAATCTGAGTGCCTCCGACCTTCCGCTGGTCAAAATTCTGCAAGGCGGCACTTGGGCTTCCGGGCGAAAAATTGCCGCCCACCGAAGACCTAGCGGTGCGTCTCCCATCCGCATCGAGAGCGACGGAACCGTCTTTTAACGGGTTAAGTTTCTCCTATGTCCCCACACATAAGCGGGTAAATGATTTGAGATTTCTGCAAAACTCTGACCCGAAGTTTGGTAGGATATGAAGCGTATCGAAAATATAGACTTTACGAGCGGCGGCATAGCCAAGTGGTAAGGCAAGGGTCTGCAAAATCCTCATCCCCAGTTCGAATCTGGGTGCCGCCTTCTTAACTGTAGAGCGAAGGAATAAGTGTCCGTAGCGAAGAACTAAATGTCACAACAACGAAGAATTAGATGTCAATTCGTAGCACAAGCGAAGAGTTAGGAAACTTCCAGGAATAATTCTACCCATCGATTAGTCGAATCAAGATATCCCATTTTGGTAATTCTGGGCTGCGTTCCAATCTACTTTCAATCTCACGCATTGCTGGTTTAGTGAGTGAAATGCCTTTTGGATACGTCGTGCTGTTCAATTTGACTGTGGGATGAATGCCTTTCCAAGTTATGCTTTGCGCCCAGGCTAGCATGACTTGGACATTGCTTAACTGAGTGTCCTTCCAGTGCTGTTCTAGAGTGCCCCAACACCGCTCAATCGGGTTGTACTTACTAGGGTAGGGCGGATAGTAAAGGAGTGGAATGGGCTGACCCATCTGGTTCGCCAACTCCACCATGCGCTTGAGAAACTGGGTGCGAACCCCACTACTTTCAGGTTTGTTATCCACTTTGAGTTGCAGCAGATCCGTTGCTTGCTGTTGGGCTAGCGTCAACCCATTCCACCCATCTTGAAGACTAGCCACAATGAAATCACTTCAAGAACAACGCATTGGACTTACAGGCTAATGTTCCTCTTGGCGGTGGAGTTAAAGTATCGGTTATGGCATCCAGAGGGAGAGTATGACCAGGGTAAGATCAAAGCCATAGGTGTACAGATGGGATATGAACAGGTTGCAGATGCACTCCAGCATTTCAAAGATAGTGATCAAACCCAATCAAAAGATGCTGATCCAATCCAATCAAAAACGGGGGATGCTGTCATTATTGTTCAACATCCTAAAGGAAAACAAAAACAGATTGTCTTAATTGTATGCAGCGGTTGATTATCTTCATCCAGAAACAACAGCGCATGTTCTGAGCAAACATCCATCGATTTCTTGTCTAGGCTATTGCGGTACTCGTCATAACGTCAGTTCGACGAGTTTTTTCGCTGCGTTGTCAGCGGCTTCTGCCCCCTAAATCCCCCATTTTGGGGGACTTTGAACCGGAAATTTTGGCTTGGAGTCCCCCAAACTTGGGGATTTAGGGGGCACGACAAACTGTAACGAAGCCGTCGAATTCACGTCGTCATAGAGTCCAACAACCGTACCGCCCAAATCTTCCACATCCGACTTGCAGCGAATGTATTCCGGCACAAATGCCAGCACGAGTAACCCGGCTTCCGTAATCAAAAGACCCGTCACATCTTCAGTGAAAGTAACGGTCGTGAGGTCATCTTCATCCGGCATGTCAATCCAGCCCGCTTTCTCTAGCTGATCGATCGGAATCAGAATCCCGGCTGGCTTGTCATTAACCACAATGCCGTAGGGCAACTGCGGTCAGCGCACCTGATTGTAGACATTGCTGAGTAGGTCTGTGTCAACCTCAAAGTCTTTTGGTTTTGTCTTTTCAGTTCGAGCAGTACGAGATCCCGTTGGAACACTGAATTTTGGTGGTTTGGATACTGTTTTAGAACCCGTACGAGTGGCGTTGGTAGCGTTATAGGTCGAGACCCCGTGAAAATTTTCCATCACTTGAGTTATCTATTATATGGCTGTATAGTAGTATAATAATTTTATAAGCTCTGTGGAGGTGACATGCTGAAGCCGATGACCAGTCGTAAGCAACCTTGGACTCAGCACCAGTGGATACGTTTGATTGCAGGCAGTCTCGTACTTGTGAGTTTGTCGCTATCGTTAAGCCATCCAAGCTGGTTATGGGTAACAGCCTTTGTGGGACTGAACCTGCTGCAATCAGCGTTTACCAACTGGTGTCCGTTCATTGTGCTGCTAACAAAGATGGGAGTGAGAGAGGGATGATGGGATGATGAGATAAAGTATCCCTCTCACGCTCCCACGCTCTTATTTGTTCAAGACTGAATTTAAAACTTAACCTTTAGGAGTCGCTGTTATGGCTCGCGTTGTTGTCATTGGGGCTGGACTGGGAGGATTGCCTGCCGCCTACGAGCTGAGGCATGTCTTACCGCATGAACATCAGATTACGCTCATTTCAAATCAACCGAAGTTTACGTTTGTGCCTTCTTTACCCTGGGTTGCGCTGGGGTTGAAGTCCCTCGATCAAATCCAGTTAGATTTAGCTGCAATTGTTCCTCGGTATGGCATTGAATTTATTCATGCTGCCGTTACTGCCCTTGATCCGAAGTCGCGTCAGATTACGATGGGCGACCGGGTAGTGGATTACGATTATGTCGTCATTGCTACGGGACCAGAATTGGCACTGGATGCCATTCCAGGGTTAGGGCCGGAGGGCGGTTACACCCAATCGGTGTGTAATCCGCATCATGCGGTGTTGGCAGGAGAAGCCTGGGAGAAATTCTTAGCCGATCCAGGATCAATTGTCGTAGGTGCCGCACCAGGAGCCAGTTGTTTTGGACCTGCCTATGAGTTTGCCTTCTTGATCCATCACGTTTTGCAGCAGAAGGGATTGAGAGCGCAAGTCCCAATCACCTTCATTACCTCAGAACCCTACGCTGGGCATCTGGGCATCGGCGGGATGGCAAACTCTCGCTGGCTGATGCGTAAATTCATGGCAGCGCGGGAAATTGAGCTGATGGAAAACACAGCCATTTCACATTTTGAACGAGACGCGGTTCACCTGGCGGATGGGCGCAAGATTCCAGCTAAATTTGTGATGGTCTTGCCGCCCTTCCGGGGACCCCGCTTCCTGCGTGAAGCACCGGGCTTAACCGATGCCAAGGGGTTTATCCCCGTCTTGCCTACCTATCGCCACCCTGACTTTGAGTCGATTTACGCTGTGGGAGTGATCACCCAACTCAAAGCAGTGGAGCAAACTCCCATCCCCACGGGTGCTCCCAAGGTGGGATTGATGTCTGAAGAAATGGCGCTGGCGGTTGCCCATAATATTGCCCTGGAGTTAGGGGTGACTACTGGTTCTCAGTATCAACCCACCCTGCAAGCGATTTGCTTTGCAGATTTTGGCAATACTGGAGCGCTCTTTTTAGCCGATCCACTGCTGCCAGATGAGTCAGGGCATCGCCACCGTGCGCTCACCTTTCACGGCATCTGGGTGTCGTGGATGAAGGCAGGCTTTGAGACCTATTTTATGACGAAGATGCGCCTGGGCTGGACAATTCCCTGGTTTGAGCGTTGGGGCTTTCGGGCGATCGGGCTACCACTGGTAGAACCCATTGTTCCAAGCACAGAGCGTATGCAGGTAAAAGTATGAAACAAGGGATATAGAAATAGTCTTCAACCCTGGCGAACTAGAGGGACTCGCAAACCGATTTAAGATTCTGGCAGAACCTACCCGACTGCAAATTCTGGCAGCACTCTGCAATCAAGGGCATAGTGTACAGGAAATTTGCTGATCGCATCCAAAACACGCTTGAAATTCCAGTTCGTTATCCACTCCAGGTGAGTGACTCGTGAAGAAAATAAAATCTAAATCTATGCCTCAATCATCCCTAAACTCAATTTTATTAACTCCCGCCCAACTCCAGTCACGTCAAAAGCGACTCTTGATCATAGATGTGCGGGGCTGGCTGGAATACATGATGGGACATATTCCAGGAGCACAACGATTAAACCGCGATCGCATTCTCAAGGACATTCCCAAAGACCAGGCAATCGCTGTCACTTGTCTATCGGGTCATCGGAGTGCGATCGCGGCGCAATGGTTAATTACTCAGGGCTACCATCAGGTCTACAACTTGCAAGGTGGCTTAATGGCATGGCAAAGCAACGGATATGCCGTGCAGCGCGGCAATCGTCCTTAAAGGAGAAAACAATGACGCATACCACCTCAAATGACTCGCTGAATGAATCACTCGATGAAACAACGGCTGGAGCCTTGAAGCCCAAACGACCTCCTGTACCAAAGCTGTCTCAGAAGGGATTGGGACTGCTGTTGGGAGGTGCATTGCTTCTGGCGGGGGGAACCTGGAGCATCCTGCAACTCACCCGTTCGACCCATGCACCAGAGACCACGCTAGCTCCAGCAACGACCGTTGAAACGTTAACCATTCGCGCTCAACCGATCGCCAATACCCTAAACCTCTCGGGTACAATTCGCCCGGCTGACCAAGCAACTCTGTCAACACGGGTAATGGGACGGATTACCCAGTTGTCGTTGGAATCGGGCGATCGCTTCCGCAAGGGAGATATCCTTGCCCGCATTGATGTGACGGATATGACGGCTCAAACCAGTCAGGCACAGTCGGGTGTGGCTCAGGCACAGTCTACAGTCGCTCAGAGACAAGCCGACTTATCTCGTACTCAGGCAATGCTCAACCAATACGAGTCGCAGAAAATTGAAGCTCAAGCAGCACTACAAATGGCGAGAATTGATCAAAGCCGGATGTCAAAACTTCGGGCAGAAGGGGCAGTTTCCCAAGACCGTCTCGATCAGTCCAATACAACTCTAGCGCAGGCAAAGGCGAAGGTTGCACAGGCAGATGCCGGGATTCGACAAGCACAAGCGGCGATTAGTCAATCTCAGGCGGCGATTAGTCAATCTCAGGCAGCAGTGAACCAGGCAAAATCCGGTGTAACCTCAGCTTCGATAGGTGAAAGCTACGGAACCGTGATCGCTCCCTTTGATGGGGTGGTGGTGCAGAAACTTGCCTACGAAGGAGAAATGGCAGCTCCTGGAACGGTATTACTGAAAGTTGAAAATCCAGACAGACTACAACTGGAGATCGCTGTACCCGAAGAGAACTTACGGTTTGTGCGCGTCGGTCAACCCGTCAAAGTACAGGTAGAGGCTGCCAATCAAACCTTAAAGGGAACCATTCAGCAAATTGTGCCAGCCGCAGATGCCAACTCTCGGAGTTTCCTGGTCAAGATTCCCTTAAATAATTCTGGTCACCTCATTTCTGGGATGTTCGGTCGTATTGCCTTACCAGTCAGTGGCAAACAAGAAACTATTCTCATCCCCACGAATGCCCTGATTCAACGGGGGCAATTGCAAGGGGCGTATGTGGCAGAAACGAGGGGATCTCAATCGACGGCTGTTTTGCGTTGGGTAAAAACAGGACAACAACGTGATGGGCAGGTAGAGATTGTGTCGGGATTGATGACGGGCGATCGCATCATTACCAGCAACATTGGGCAACTCAGCGATGGACAGTCGATCGCATTTCGGGAATAGAAGGGTGAAGAAATGATGCAGAACGAACCGAAGAATGGGCATCAATCCCTATCCTCTCATCCTCACAAATTGGGCTTTGTGGGTCACTTAGCCCAAAAATTCATCGACTCCAAACTGACACCTCTGATCATCTTGGTGTCATTACTGTTAGGGATTGGAGCGATCCTGATTTTGCCACGGGAAGAAGAACCGCAAATTACTGTACCGATGGCTGATGTGTTCGTGCAAATGCCAGGAGCCTCTGCCAAAGATGTGGAACAGCGTGTTACTGCACCGATGGAAAAGTTGATCAAAGAACTTCCCGGTGTGGAATATGTTTACTCCACCTCACGTCCCGGTTCATCCCTGGTGATTGTGCGCTTTCTGGTGGGACAAAACACAGAAGATTCTGTGGTGCAGCTTTACAACAAGCTCTATGCCAACTTTGACAAGATTCCACCGGGTGTCTCACAACCATTGATTAAGTCGAGGTCAATTGATGATGTCCCAATTTTGACTTTGACTTTATGGGGTGAGCAAAGCACTGGAGCCGAATTACGGCAAATTGCAGCTCAGTTAGATGAACAAATCAAGCAAGTGCCGGATGTTTCCGAAACGACGATTATCGGTGGACAAAAGCGACAACTGCGAGTAGACCTCGATCCAACAAGGCTGAATGCGTATGGCTTAACACCCCTAGAGATCTCAAAAGCCTTGCAGGCTCAAAACACTGAACTTGCCAGCGGTGCCTTCAACCAGAATAATCAATCGTTTCTGGTCAGAACCCAGAGCTTTATGCGATCGGCAGAAGATGCGAAAGGATTAGTAGTTGCGGTTGCCAATAATCAACCTGTGTATCTGCGCGATGTGGCAACCGTCACCGATGGTTCAGAAGAACCTGCCAGCTATGTGTTCTTTGGACAGGGAAAGCAAACCGAAACGCATCAGAGCATACCAGAGCAGTCTACTGGAGAAGCCGAAGCCGTCACGATCGCGATCGCCAAACGCTCTGGAGCCAATGCGATTCAAGTCTCGCATCATGTGCTGCATAAACTCGATCAAATTAAACGCAACTATATTCCAAATAATGTCAATCTGACCGTCACACGGGACTATGGTGAGACCGCCGCAGAGCGATCGAATGAACTCCTGTTTCATATGCTAATCGCGGTTGGTTCTGTGACGCTCCTCATGTGGTTTGTGATGGGCAAAAAAGAGGCAATAGTGGTGGCAGTCTCGATTCCCGTTACCTTGTCACTCACCCTTGCTAGTTTTGTTTTTTATGACTTCACGCTGAATCGAGTCACCTTCTTTGCGCTGATTTTCTCGATTGGCATTCTGGTGGATGATGCGATCGTGGTCGTGGAAAATGTGGGTCGCCATCTGCAATTACCCGAAAATAAAACACGCTTGCAACTGTCTACCAATCGTCGGCGCACCCTGCAACAGATTGTCTTAGAAGCGGTGGATGAGGTTGGTAATCCCACCATGCTGGCAACCTTGGCGGTCATTGCAGCGATCCTGCCTATGGCGTTTGTGGGCGGCTTGATGGGTCCTTATATGCTGCCAATTCCGCTCGGTGCCTCTGCTGCCATGATCTTTTCAGCCCTGGTAGCATTCATTGTGGTGCCTTGGACAACGATGCGGGTGTTCAGTGGAGCCAGCCATGCTGCTCATGCTCACGGAGAGGATGCGCTCAGTAAGCTGTATCGTCGGTTTATGGTTCCACTGATCCATTATCCTCGCCGGGGAACGGCTTTTCTGGTGACAACGGTGTTAGCTCTGGTTCTCATTATCGGCGGGCTGGCAGGCTTTAAGCTGATGATTCTCAAGATGCTACCGTTTGACAATAAAAGCGAATTGCAAGTAGTGGTGAATATGCCGGAAGGTACGACACTGGAACAGACCGCCAGAGCGACAAAAGAAATGGGGCAATACCTCGCTACTGTACCGGAAGTGATTCACTATCAAAGTTATGTCGGTACGTCTTCTCCCTACAATTTTAATGGGTTAGTGCGACATTACTTTTTGCGATCGGGCACCAATGTTGCCGATCTTCAGGTGAACTTTTTGCCAAAAGGAGAACGTAAACGTCAGAGCCACGACATTGCCAAAGCCATTCGTCCGAAGCTGAAAGAAATTGGCGATCGCTACAGTGCCCGGATTCAAGTGGCTGAAATTCCCCCTGGACCTCCAGTGCTGCAAACCCTGGTCACTGAAGTGTATGGTCCCAACTATCAAGGACAGATTGACCTCGCCACAAAAATTCGCCAGTTGTATCAGTCAACCGATGGGGTCGTCGATGTGGACTGGTATGTGGAAGCACCGCAGACCGATTATCGCTTGGTCATCGATCGCGAGAAAGCCGCCTTGAACGGCATCAGCCCCACCCAAATTTCAGAGGTCTTGCAAATGGCTTTATCAGGGCAGAATGTCGGGCTTCTGCATGATGAAAATGCGCGTGAGGATGTGGCGATTAATCTGCGCTTTAGTCAATCGAGCCGTACCAGCCTGGATGATCTAAAAGCCCTCAACCTCAAAGGAGCCAATGGTAATTTAGTCCCTTTGAGTGCCTTGGTGAAAACGGAAACGACTACAGCAGATACCAGTATTTATCATAAAAACTTGCAGCCCGTTGTCTATATCCTGGGTGATGTTTCCGGCAGAGTAGAAAGTGCGGTCTATGCCATGCTCAACCTACAACCCCAGATCGATAAGCTCGTTCCGACCACTGGCACCAAGGTTCAGACCTACCTGACAGAACAACCCCCAACCACTGAAACTTATGCGATCAAGTGGGATGGCGAATGGCAAGTCACCTACGAAGTCTTCCGCGATCTCGGTCTTGCTTTTGCGGTGGTGTTGGTACTGATTTATGCTTTGGTAGTGGGCTGGTTCCAATCATTTACCACCCCCCTCGTAATCATGGCGGCCATTCCTTTTTCGCTGATCGGCATTATGCCTGCCCATTGGTTAATGGGTTCCTTCTTCACGGCAACCTCAATGATTGGTTTCATTGCTGGAGCGGGGATTGTGGTACGCAACTCGATTATCCTCGTAGACTTTATTGAGTTACGACTGAAAGAAGGAATGCCCTTAGAAGAAGCCGTGATCGATGCGGGCGCTGTCCGATTCCGTCCCATGCTGCTTACTGCTGCTGCCGTAGTGGTGGGATCAGCCATTATCCTCACTGACCCAATCTTTCAGGGATTAGCCATCTCGCTGATGGCAGGGGAAGTCGCATCGTTGTTACTGTCGCGATCGGCGGTGCCCATTCTCTATTACAAACTCTGGCGCGATCGCAAAGGCAATCCGAACGATACTTACGCTGGCGTAAATCAACCTATTGTCGAAATAACGAGTGATGGGATGACGGGATGATGGGACTTCTCACCCTTTTGTCATCACATCCCCTCTTCCCACTCATCCTTCCACCCTCCTCCCCTCAAAACCTGATGGAACCCATTCACATTTCCTACTTTTCCGATGTTCTTTGCGTCTGGGCCTATATCGCCCAAATTCGCCTGGATGAGTTGAGAACAACCTTTCAAGACAAGATTGCGATCGCGCCACACTTTGTCCCTGTCTTTGGCAATGCCCGTGAAAAGTTAGAAAATAGCTGGCGTGATAAGGGCGGCTTCAAAGGTTATAGCGACCACATTCACGAAGTCGTTAAAAAGTTTGATCACATCACTGTTCATCCCGATATCTGGACTAATGTGATCCCACCCTCGTCCACTTCTTGCCATTTGTTCCTGCATGCAATTCAATTACTGGAAATCAAGGGCATTGTCCCAAAATCAGAGCAAGTTTCTGAAAAAGCAATTTGGGCGTTTCGGGAAGCGTTTTTTACCAAACTGGCGAATGTTTCCGATCGCAAGGTGCAACTTGAACTTGCAGAAGAGCTAGGACTCCCGATCGCCGCCATCCAAGAGCAGATTGATAGCGGTGAGGCGTATGCTTTGCTATCGAAGGATTTTGAGTTGGTCAAAGAGCATACAGTGACGGTCAGCCCCACCCTAATTTTTAATGAAGGACGGCAGAGACTTAACGGCAATGTGGGCTATCGAGTCATCGAAGCCAATATTCGCGAGTTACTACACAATCCACCTGATGAACAATCCTGGTGCTAGGGAGGAAGATTGGGCGATCGCCATCAAGTTAACCATTGATAGGTAAAGTCGATAGCGCTGAACTCGTACCTTTTTCGTTAGGTCTTGTATCGTATTCAATCAATAGCAAGCGAAATTGTGCGATCGGTATGGCTCTATGTAGTGATTGGCATTGCGATCGGGCAGTCATTCATGGTTATGTGCCGACAGATTTCATTATCGAACACCGTTGCACTCTCTCGGATGCAGTTGGAGCGAGAAATCCAGGAAGGTCAGTTTCGTCGGGGACACAGTGCGGTTGTGCAAGTGCTTGCTGTCAAACCGTCGTTAGAACAGTAGGGGAAATGTGAGGGTGAGATAATGAAATAGTGGAATACTAGATAGCTCACCTCCCACTTTCTCGCCTTTCCACTCCCTTTCATCATGCAGTTCGCTGCAACAGGTGTATGAATTCTGGAACAACTTCTACAGCCTCTGTCCAAACTTATTCCAGGCTGACTGCGACCGATCAGCCCTTGCCCTGGGACGCAGATACCGCTAGTGCTGTGACCGCTGATGACAAGGCTGTTGAAGAGTGTCGGCATTGGTTAAGTTTTCATCGGCTTTGGGGACAATTGCCAGCAGAGGCATTGCAAGCGATCGCCCAGTCCTTATATTGCTTTCGCGTTGAACCTCAAACGCTGATTTACCAGGAAGGGCAAGACAATATTGGACTGTACCTGCTGAAGTGGGGCGCAGTCGAGATTTGGCGGCTCGCCTCGATTGGCAAATCTTTGATTCGCTATCGCAGTGCTGGAGAGCTATTCGGCTATGCATCACTGATGGCAACCCCCGAAAACGGCAGGCACCAGACGCAGGCGATCGCCCTCACTGCCAGCGAAATCTGGTTTTTGCCCCAGGCTCAGTTTCATCAGTTAATGCAGCAGTATATCGAGCTTGAACATCTGTTCAATGCCCTGTTAGCGCAAGACTTAAACGCCTTCAGTGCCCGCATTGCTCAAGAACAGCACCGGATTCAAGGCTTACAGTCCTATATTCAAGCGGTTCCAACGGGGGAAATACTGGGCGACAGCAAAGCCAGTCAAAAGCTAGTGGAACAAGTTGATCAAGCCGCCGCCACTCTAAAACCTGTTTTGTTTCAAGCTCAACCTGGAACTGGAAAAACCTTTCTGGCAGGGCTGATTCATGCCCGTTCTGGACTCGCAGACCAACCGTTTGCGGAGCTAGATTGTGCCAGGTTGCCTCGATCGGAGGATGGTAGGCTCAATACTGATTCTTTATTTGGCAGAGTCGGCGGACAAGCGGGCATCCTCGTACTGTTGGAGCGGGGAACGCTATTGCTGAATAATGTCCAGGTGTTGGGCGCGGGAGATTGCGATCGCCTCACCCACTACTGCCAAACGGGTGGCATTTTGCCAAATCATGGGCTGAGTGGTTCTCACACGCTGACCACCGAGCCTCCCCAGCCTGTTCAGTCCTGGGTTCGCTTAATCCTTGCCGCTCCAGACAAACTACAATTGCCAGCGGTAGACGCAATTTCCATCAAGCTGTTTAGCTTGCCCCAGCGCAAGGCAGATATTCCAGCCTTTGCCCGTTACTTCTTAGCCCAGTTCTGTCAGGCACAAAACCGTCCCCTGCTAGACCTGGATCAGTCGGATCTGCGTCGCTTGCTTAGCTATGACTATCCTGGCAACCTTACAGAACTGGCAGAAATTTTGCATCGGGCGGTGATCATGACCCCACTAGGGCAGTCCGTGATTGCAGAACAAGCCCTCTGGTCGGTGCAGTCTGCGAAGAACGCTTTCCGGGTGGATCTGCTCACCCATGTACCCTGGCTACGGGAAGTGTTGCTGAGTCGCTGGTATCCAGAGGGCATCTGGTTTGTAATGATGGCATTTTTTGTGCCCGTCACGATCGCTGGGTTCATGGGTCCCCAAGCACGAGATAGCAGTGTGACGCTCAATCTTTTTTGGGCGTGGTGGTGGCCCGGTTATCTGTTTCTCTTCGTTTTTGTCGGTCGGCTCTGGTGTGCCGTTTGCCCCTTCATGATCACGGTAGAATGGCTTCGCCGTTTTTCCCTCTGGCTGTTTCCGCGCCAGCAACTCACCTGGAATACCCAATGGTTAAATCGCTGGGGAGCCTGGATCTTGTTTGGTGGCTTTTTAGCCATTTATTTGTGGGAGAAGCTGTGGGACTTACCGCACCATGCGGTGCTTTCTGCCTGGTTGCTCTTGACGATTACAGCCGGAGCGGTGATTTTTAGCCTGATTTATGAGCGCAGGCTTTGGTGTCGCTATCTCTGCCCGATCGGCGGGATGAACGGAATGTTTGCCAAGCTGGCAATGGTAGAGTTGCGATCGACTCAACAGGTGTGTGGCAGTCAGTGCAGCACTTTTGGTTGCTATAAAGGCAGTAGCGCCACCCCCGTTACCTTTGCCGATGCCCTGCCTACTGAAGGACAGGCAACGGGCGGCTGTCCGCTCTACTCTCATCCCGCCCAATTGACGGACAACCGGGACTGTGTGCTGTGTATGACCTGCCTCAAAGCCTGCCCCAATCGCTCAGCGCAGTTAAACCTACGGTTTCCCACATCAGACTTGCTGGACAATCACCGAGGCTTTTGGGCGGAAGTCGCGCTCCTCTTGCTGCTGTTTGGTGGGGTGTTTATGCACCATGCCCAGCGGCTTTTAGGCTGGCTGGGCTTCCACGATATTCCCATTGATGCGGATCATTTACTGACCAGTGCAGCGATCGCCCTAGCGCTCCTGACTATTCCGGCAGTGCTGACCTATGGCACTCATGCGATCGCTCGACTGCTTGATCCCGAACAACCCACCTATCTCACCGTCATCTATGCCTATCTGCCCTTTACCCTGGCAGCCAACCTGGCACACTATATCCCAGCAGCGGTCACAGAAGCAGGTCAAATTTTGCCTGTTTTGGCGCGAACCCTTGGCTCTAGCGGCACGGGCTTACCGACGCTCACCTGGAGTGCGGATGTTGCCGCTTTTCTTCAGGGAGTCACGCTGCTCTCCGCTCTGATTTTTAGTGTCTATCCGCTTTTACGCATTACCCAACGCACCTTGCTCAGCAATCTGCCTCATTTGCTGTTAATTGCCGGACTGACGGTGACGAGTTTCTGGCTCATTATTTGAGGGATTCTCAATTTACTTTATGAATATTTATAAGGACATTGCTGAAATCACGGGTCACACACCGCTCATCAAGCTGCAACGGTTGCCTCAGCAGTTTGGCTGTGTTGCCGAAATTGTGCTGAAGCTAGAAGGCATGAATCCGGCTAAGTCTGTAAAAGATCGGATCGCTGTCAGCATGATGCTCGAAGCGGAACGGTCGGGGCTGATTCAACCCGGAATTTCGACGATCGTGGAGGCAACCTCTGGGAATACTGGCATTGGTTTAGCGATGGTGTGTGCCGCCAAGGGCTATCGCCTGATTCTGACGATGCCAGACAATATGAGCCAGGAACGACGGGAAATTGTGCAAGCGTATGGAGCAGAGATCATCTTGACTCCCGCCGCAGACGATATGCAAGGGGCGATCGCCCACGCCAATCAGCTGCTCACCACACTGCCCCACGCCTTTTCACCCCATCAGTTCAGCAATCCTGCCAATCCCAAAATCCATTACGACACCACTGGACCCGAAATTTGGCAGGATACCGATGGCCAACTCGCTGCATTAGTATTAGGCGTGGGGACGGGCGGTACTCTCACTGGCGCTGGACGCTATCTTAAACAGCAAAATCCTAACCTCCAGATTGTTGCCGTCGAACCCGCCAACAGTGCCGTGCTGAGTGGCAAGCCTGCGGGTGAACATAACTTACAAGGCATTGGCGCAGGGTTTATACCGGATGTCTTGCGAGTGGATTTGATTGATGAAATTGTCACCGTTACCGAAGCGCAGGCTTACGAGACGGGGCGACAATTAGCGCAAGTAGAAGGCATCATGAGCGGTATTTCAACGGGTGCAGCGGTTTATGCGGGGTTACACATCGGGCAGCGATTAGCGCAAAGCGCAACTCCGCAGGAACCGCACTACCAGGATCAACGGATTGTGATCATTCAACCCAGTGCAGGAGAACGCTATCTCAGTACAGCCATGTGGCACGAAATCAGTACAGAGAACGCTTTACAACCGCCTTCCACTGCATTAAGTCATGGATGAAATGTCGTCTGATTCTGAACAAATCTGGCAGGTTCACGATCGATTCCTGGAACTGCATTCGCGTTGGATGACCTTGATTGGCGAACACCTACAAGACCATCAGGGGGAAATCCTAGCATACTGGCGGATTGAGAAGGCAGATTCCGTGATTGTTTTGCCGATTCAGGACGGTCAAATTTTGCTTCCGCCTCCAAGCTATCGTCCTGGCGTTGGGCAGGTAACGTTGGATTTTCCGGGTGGTCGAGTGTCAGAGGGACAGACGCTTGCACAGGCAGCGATCGCAACCTTAAAGCGAGAATTAGGGATTGAAGCAGCGAATATCACTCAATTAATTCCCTTAAACACCCAAGGTTGGGCAGTGAACAGTTCCTTTTCCAATCAGAAACTGTATGGTTTTGTGGCGCACATTGACAACACAAAACTACGCTCTGAATTAGTTGCAGTTACTTATTCAGTAACTTTAGCAGAAGTCCAAGATTTACTTCAGAACCTCACTTGTGTACAATGCCGTGCTGTATTTTTGGAATGGTGGTTAAACTTCAAATACAGCAATTTTCAGTAGGGTGGGCTTTACCAGGCGCAAAATCCAACGAGAAGTTGTAAGCATTGCGTTCATGGATGACTTCAATTCCCAAATTGGCGCAGTTTAGTACATCCGCCCATGCGAGAACAGATTGCCTTGATCATCCAAAACTGATTGGTTAACCCCGTATCAGGGGACAAACACAACTCTCCTGTTCCAGCCACTGCGATCCCACTTGATGTAGAGCGACCATCACAGGTTGAATTTGATGCCCTTTAGACGTGAGGGAATATTCGACACGGGGCGGAATCTCCGCATAAACCCGACGCTCAACTAACCCTTGAGCTTCCAACTCACGCAGGCGTTGAGTTAGGGTTTTGGTACTGATGCCAGGGAGTGCCGCTAATAATTCATGGGTGCGTCGATCGCCACCAAACAGCTCTCTCAGAACCAAAACTGACCACTTATTGTCTAATAAATCTACCACAAATTGAATCGGGCATTTAATCTCTGAACACTGGCTGAGATCTAGCATAAACTCCGCTCACAATGGACTTCCCAGGAGTAGATAACTGCGCGATCTCAATCTGGGCTGAACCTCTAAAACGCTTGTAACGTTTTTCTGACCTGTAAAATTAGAATTTCAATATTTCTTTAGAAATGGCGCAACTCCTGGTATTTATTCTAATGCTTTACGCTCGGTAACTATGAGATAGCGTTGGTAACTGACTTGTGAACGATCGTCAATTCAGGGAAGGTGGGTTCAGTCACAAATCACCACACCTTTCTTCTATGGTTAATTCCATTGCGATACCTGAGGCGACAGGTCTTCGAGCCGGTATCAAGGCACCTGTCCAAGAAACCCTATTAACCCCGCGCTTTTACACCACTAATTTTGATGCCATTGCTCAAATGGATCTGTCTGGTCAACAGGCAGAATTAGAAGCAATTTTGGCAGAACTGCGAGCAGACTATAACCGCTATCATTTTGTCCGTAATGAAGAGTTTGAGCAATGCTGGAATCATATTGATGGCGACACACGAAAGGCGTTTATTGACTTTTTAGAGCGCTCCTGCACCTCAGAATTTTCGGGCTTTCTATTATTTAAAGAACTCTCCCGCAAACTGAAGGGGCGCAATCCGGTATTGTCTGAAGCTTTTAGCCTCCTGGCACGGGATGAAGCGCGTCATGCTGGCTTCTTGAATAAGGCGATGGCGGATTTTGGGTTGTCTCTGGATCTAGGCTACTTAACGAAAAATCGTCCCTACACCTTCTTCCCGCCGGAGTGGGTCATCTACACCGTTTATCTGTCTGAAAAGATTGGCTACTGGCGCTATATTCTCGTCTATCGCCATCTGCAACAGCATCCAGAGCATCAAATTTATCCCCTGTTTCGCTACTTCGAGAATTGGTGTCAAGACGAAAATCGGCATGGAGATTTCTTCAAGGTATTGTTGCGATCGCAGCCCAAACTCTGGAATAACTGGAAGGCAAGATTCTGGTCTCGCTTTTTCTTGCTGACCGTGTTTGCTACCCACACCCTGACAGTATTGGAGCGTTCCTCGTTTTATGAATCGATTGGTATTGATTCACATGAATACAATCAACAGGTGATTGATAACACCAATGAAACAGCCAAACGGGCATTTCCCAGTATTTTAGATACCTACCATCCAGAATTCTTCCCCCGGTTGGAGAAATGTGCGATCGCCAGTCAAACGTTGGCGGCAATCTCTAGTAACCAGCGCCCTACCGTGATCCAATTTTGTCAGAAATTACCCTGGATCGCTGTAATTGTCTGGCAGTTGCTGCGCCTTTACTTACTACCCTCGATTAACGCTGAAACTTCCAGAACCGCAGTCAATTAGGATATCTTACCATGAGCAATCTATCAACATGCCTTCGCGAAGGCACCCAACATTCCCATACCGCTGCTGAAAATACGGCATTTATGAAGTGCTTTTTGAAAGGAATTGTAGAACGGGAACCCTTCCGCAAGCTACTGGCAAATCTGTATTTGGTCTACGGCGCGTTGGAAGCAGAGCTAGAATGCCATCGCAATCATCCCGCGATCGCTCCCATCCTCTTTCCTCAACTCAATCGCACCGCCAATTTAGAGCAAGATCTGGCATTTTATTACGGCGACAACTGGCGTGAGCAAATTGCTCCTTTACCTGCGGGTCAGGTTTATGTCGATCGCATTCACGAAGTCGCCAACACCGATCCGATCCTTCTGATCGCCCATGCCTATACCCGTTATATGGGTGATCTCTCTGGTGGGCAGGCATTGAAAAATATTGTGCGTTCGGCGTTGAAATTGCCGCCCGATCAGGGAACCGCTTTGCATGAATTTGAGCAACTGCCCACGGTAGAGGCAAAGCGTGCGTTTAAAGAGATCTATCGGGATGCATTGAACGCCTTGCCACTGGATGAGGCAGAAATTCAGCGCATTGTGGACGAGGCAAATTATGCGTTTCATCTTAACCGGGATGTCATGCATGACTTAGAAGGCGATGTGAAGGCATTGATTGGTGATCATGTGTTTGAGTTGCTCACCCGTCAGGATATTCCTGGTGCAACCGAGCGATCGCCGCATGGTTCTTCCAAAGAATCTGTTGTCGTGGAGTACAGCATTTAGGGAGAGGGCGTTTTCTCATCGTCATCGTACCCTTCTATGTCTTTGTCATCCGCCTATCCGTCATCCTCCACCCGTCCATCAGGAGAACACTCACTCATGCAACATTTGCTGCCCACAGTTGAGTTTGATGCTCAACTGCTGCAAAAATATGATCAGCCTGTGCCACGCTACACCAGCTATCCGCCTGCAACTGAATTAACGACAGAGTTTGAAGACGTTGATTTTAGAGCCGCGATCGCAATCAGTAACTATAAAAAAACACCCCTGTCACTGTATTGCCATATTCCGTTTTGTGACAGTGCTTGTTACTTCTGCGGTTGCAATACGGTAATTACACAACGCAAAGAAATTGCTGAACCCTATTTGGGCTACTTGGTACAGCATATTCAGCAGATGGCTCAACTAATTGATAAAGAACGCATCGTTCACCAACTGCATTTAGGTGGAGGCACACCAAACTATCTTTCCCTGAGCCAGATCGAAACGCTGTGGGCAGCAATTCATCAACAGTTTCGCTTTGATCCAAACGCTGAAATTTCGATTGAAGTTAATCCTAAATCCTTAGATCAGCACTATCTTTTCTCGTTGAAAAATCTAGGCTTTAACCGCATTAGCTTTGGCATACAGGACTTTGATTTGAAAGTGCAGGAAGCGGTCAATCGGGTGCAGCCAGAATCCATGCTGTTTGATGTGATGCAGTGGAGCCGGGATGCAGGATTTGAACGTGTGAATGTGGATCTGATTTATGGACTCCCGTTTCAAACCCTGGAAACATTCCGCGACACCATTCGTAAAACAATTCAACTCGATCCCGATCGCATTGCCGTGTTCAACTTTGCCTATGTGCCGTGGCTCAAACCCGTGCAGAAGCGCATTCCTCAAGATGCATTGCCTTCAGCCGCTGAAAAGCTTAAGATTCTGCAAATGGCGATCGCAGAATTGACCCAACACGGGTATCAATACATTGGCATGGATCACTTTGCCAAGCCCGATGATGAATTGTCTGTGGCTCAACGGGAAGGGCAACTGCATCGCAACTTTCAGGGCTATACCACCAAGCCAGAATCGGATTTGATTGGGTTTGGGGTGACATCTATTAGCATGTTGAACGATGTCTATATACAGAATCACAAACGTCTGAAAGACTTCTATCGGGCGATCGATGCAGAAGAACTGCCGATCAAGCGAGGCGTTACTTTGAGCCAGGATGACCTCATTCGACGCACGGTGATTATGGAATTGATGTGTCAATTTCAACTTTCACCCGATGATGTGGAAGCAAAATATCACCTCGGCTTTGATCTAGATTTTGAAACGTATTTTGCTCAAGAAAAATTTCAACTACGCCGACTGGAAGCCGATGGCTTAATCAGACTTTCTCCCAATCATATTGAAGTTACCCCTGCCGGACGGCTACTAATCCGAAATATTGCGTCGGCGTTCGATGCTTATCTTCGGAAAAACATTACCTCTAGTTTCTCAAGATCTGTTTGAGCAGGAGAGTACATGAGTGGGAGCATCCTATCACCCCATCACTTCGTCTTCAGAAAGATTATTCACTGTCATAAAGAAGGCAACCCATGCGTATCTTAATGATTCAGCCTAACTATCATTCTGGTGGTGCCGAAATCGCTGGGAACTGGCCTCCCAGTTGGGTTCCCTATGTTGGTGGCGCTTTGAAGACCGCAGGTTTCAACGAGGTTCGCTTCGTTGATGCCATGACTAACTATATTGCCGATGCGGATCTGGCGGAAATCATTCGCGACTATCAACCCCATGTCGTACTGGCAACGGCAATTACGCCCATGATTTACCAGTCTCAGCGCACATTGAAGCTGGTAAAAGAAGTCTGTCCAGATGCAAAAACTATCATGGGTGGGGTGCATCCAACCTATATGTACCGGGAGGTATTAAATGAAGCTGCTTGGATTGATTACATCATTCGGGGTGAGGGAGAAGAAATTACGGTTAATTTATTACGCGCGATCGCAGCGGGCACGGATGAACGAGATCGCCGCGAAATCCTGGGACTTGCCTTTCTTGAAAACGGTAAAGTTGTGGCTACCCCTGCTCACCCCCCGATCAAAGACCTGAACACGCTCACTCCAGATTGGACGTTGCTGAATTGGCCTACGTACCTGTATACGCCGCTAAATGTGCGGGTTGCCGTCCCCAACTATTCACGGGGTTGCCCGTTTCGCTGTCGCTTTTGTTCACAATGGAAGTTTTGGCGTAAGTATCGCTCCCGTTCACCCAAACATTTCGTGGATGAAATTGAACGGCTAGTAAAAGATCACCAAATTGGATTTTTCATCCTAGCGGATGAGGAACCAACGATTAACAAATCGCGCTTCGTGGCACTATGCAATGAGTTGGTCGATCGCAACTTAGGGGTGCATTGGGGCATCAATACACGAGTTACCGATATTCTGCGCGACGAGAAGGAATTACCCCTGTATCGTCAAGCTGGCCTGGTGCATGTTTCTTTAGGAACGGAAGCAGCGGCGCAACTAAACCTCAACCTATTCCGCAAAGAAACAACGATCGCCGATAACAAACGAGCCGTGCAGCTCCTGCGTGATCATGGCATCTTGGCAGAAGTTCAATTCATCATGGGGTTGCCCAGTGAAACCCCCGAAACCATCGAGGAAACCTACCGGATGGCACGAGACTGGAAGGCAGACATGACCAATTGGAACATGTACACGCCTTGGCCGTTCTCAGAGCTATTCCAGGATTTGCAGGACAAAGTTGAAATCCGCGATTATTCCCATTACAACTTCGTCACGCCGATTATCAAGCCCGATCATATGACGCGGGAGGGCGTACTCAAAGGGGTGCTGCGTAACTATGCACGGTTTTACTCCTGGAAGTTTCTAGAGTACTGGTTTGAACCCGATCCCTTTAAGCGCCGCTATCTCTTAGGCTGCCTCTGGGCGTTTGTCAAAACCACCCTCAACAAGCGCTTCTATAACCTGAGCCGCGTTAAGCAGAAAGGATTGCATACCGAAATTGAGTTTGGCTTTGATGAATCCAAGATTCTTTCTGCCGAGCAAATGGCTCAGTTCAAACAACCATCGGCTGATATCGATTCACTGGGCACAATTTCAGCCTGCGGTGGGCCGAATGAATCGTCAGAAACCAGTAATTACCCGAAAGTGCAGAAACCCGATGACATCATTCAGGTGGCTGTCATTGAGGCAGATGAGCAAACTCGCGTTAACTTGCGGGTAGACTTGCGTGCCCAAGAGGGAATTGAAGTGGCCAGCGAAGCCACCAATGCTGAAACAGGTATTGTGCTGCTGGAATCTATTGATGTTGACGTTGCCGTGGTGGATAGTACCTTGCCAGATATGGATCTGGTCAAGTTCATTCGCATGGCACGCAAAGCTCAAGCAAATTCCTATGTCATTCCATCCAAAATTCTGGTGCTCGTTCCCCCTGGAAACCTCTCTGTAGTATCAGACGCGATCGCGGCAGGAGCGGATGCCATCTCCTTGAAAGGTGCGCCCATTGAACAACTGGCGAATGCCGTGAGGATTACCCATCGCAATGGGATGTATCAAGATCCGGCGATCGCCAGTCTCCTTGAGCCAGCAGTAACAGCCTGGTCGTTAGAGAACTGATGGGATGATGGGAAACCGTCCCAACACCCATCATCCCATCACCCCATTTCCCATTTAGCCTTTCTGTGGTTGAGGATTTATTCATGACTGTCAAGAACGTGTTAACAGACCCGAAACGCGAACCCGCTCTCGATTGGGTCGCTGTCATTTTCTTCGGCAGTGTTCACTTACTGGCGCTATTAGCACCCTGGTTTTTCTCCTGGTCTGCATTGGGAATTACTTTATTTCTGCACTGGCTGTTTGGCAGCATTGGGATCTGTCTGGGCTATCATCGGCTCTTGAGCCATCGCAGCTTCCAGGTGCCCAAATGGTTAGAGTATGTCATTGCCCTGATTGGAGCCACCGCGTTACAAGGCGGCCCCATTTTCTGGGTTTCAGGTCATCGGTTGCACCATGCCTATACCGAAGATGTCGATAAAGATCCCTACTCTGCCCGTCGCGGCTTCTGGTGGAGCCACATGCTATGGATTTTCTATCCCCATGCAGAATTCTTTGAGTATGAGCAGTACCAGCGGTTTGCCCCTGATCTGGCACGCGATCCCTTTTATCGCTGGTTGAATCGCAATTTTTTACTGCTGCAATTCCCGCTGGGGCTGCTGCTGTATGCAATAGGAGGTTGGTCGTTTGTCATCTGGGGTGTGGTTGTTCGAGCCGTTTTGCTCTGGCACAGCACCTGGTTTATTAACTCGATTACTCACATGTGGGGCTACCGTACCTTTTGCACAGAGGATAACTCCCGCAATCTTTGGTGGGCGGCGATTCTCACCTATGGCGAAGGTTGGCACAACAACCATCACGCTTATCCTAATGTTGCCAAAGCAGGCTGGCACTGGTGGGAGTACGATCCGACCTGGTGGGCAATTTGGCTGTTAAAGAGCTTGGGTATTGCCCGAAAAGTGGTGATGCCGCCGACTGGAAAGGACACACCTTAAAGCATAACTATGGGAGGTCAACCTAACCGATGCCTACTGTCACCACAACACCTTTCACGTCTGTTTACGGTCCAGTGCAATCCTGGCGCTTTGGGCGATCGCTTGGGATTGATCCAATTGGTGCAACACCTACTTGCTCATTTAACTGTGTGTATTGCCAGTTAGGCGAAATTCAGCACCAGAGTTGCAGCCGTCAGGTTTTCATCCCAACCCAGACGATTCAACACGATCTGCAAACCTTTCGTGTTTGCGATGTGAACACGATTACCCTCAGCGGTAGCGGCGAGCCGACTCTAGCGCAGAATTTAGGCGAAATTCTGGGTATGGCAAAGCAGATCACCCGGAAGCAGGTCGGTGTGTTAACTAACGGTAGCTTACTGAGTGATCGCGCGGTGCGTGAGGAACTTGCCCTTGCCGATTGGGTGTCCGTCAAAGTGGATGCCATTTCTGATGGCTCATTCCGTCGCATCAATCACCCCATAACCACTCTCAACCTGCAAACCCTCTGGGCAGGGCTATTGCAATTTCGCCAAATTTATTCAGGTCACCTGGCAATTCAGACCATGCTGCTTACAGACTGGAGCGGTCAGGATCAGACAGAGTACATCCGGCGAATGCAAGCACTAATGCCAGATGAAATTCAACTCAACACACCCACTCGCCCCCGCCCCTTAACGCATCAGCTAGAAGCCCGTGGTAATTATATCCCTGCCGATCGCCCTTATCCGACCCAGCCATTGCAGCGAGTCAAGGCTGAAGTGCTAGAGGCGTTTGGCGATCGCATTACAAGTGCAATTGGCCTTCCCGTGCGTTATCCATTACTCAAACAGGACGAACACCATGAGCCATCCGACGAACCCTTATCTTAAACTTTTAGAAATTCCTCCTGGTTATCTCAACATCATGGGCTATGTCGATGAGTCAGAAGTAAATGGACCTGGTTGTCGAGCCGTGATTTGGGTGCAAGGTTGCCTGCGGGAGTGTTCAGGGTGCTTTAATCCTGCGTCATGGTCATTTGAAATCAATCAACTGACCGCCGTGGATACCCTTGTCCATCAGATTCTCAGCAACCCTCGCAACCAGGGTGTCACCTTTTCGGGCGGCGAACCTTTCTGGCAAGCACCTGCTCTGGCAGATTTAGCGCGTCGGGTTAAAGCCGCAGGATTAAACGTCATGTCCTTTACAGGCTTCACGTTAGAACAACTGCGATCGGAACAAGCTCCGGCAGGTGTTCAAGACTTGCTGGAGCAACTTGATGTTTTAATTGACGGTGCCTATGTGCAGTCTTTGGCAATTCACTCCCCTGATTCTCTTGTCTCCTCTAGCAACCAGCGGGTGCATCTTTTCAATCCAGCTTTTCAGGATCAGCTAACTTGGGCAAGTGATCAGATGGAAATTCACATTCTTAAGGATGGCAGTCGGATTATCACAGGATACCGGGGTCAACTAAATCTGGTGGAGCCGGAGTGATGAATCTTTCATGGTTCACAGTGAATTTATTTAAGCAAATTCAACCTTAAAAAAACTATGCCACCGCTACCTTCGCTTCAAATTGGTCAACATCTTGCCCGCTATCCCATCATCCAGGGAGGTATGGGCATTCGGATTTCTGGAGCACAGCTTGCCGCTGCCGTTGCCAATGCAGGTGGGATTGGCATCATATCCGCTGTTGCTCTAGGACTAAACTCACCCTACTTTGATATCAACCAGCCGAATAGTTGCAAACGCAGGGAGCAATTTTTTGAGTCCAATCGGCTGGCGTTGATTGATGAAATTAGAAAAGCTCGAACGTTAAGCCCGAATGGGATTCTGGGCATCAATGCGATGGTCGTTGCCCAAGATTATGAAACGCTGGCGCGGACAGCGGCTGAAGAAGGGATCAATCTGATTATTTCTGGCGCAGGCTTGCCGCTGCAATTGCCGGAATATGCCGCAGCACATCCAGAAGTGGCACTGGTGCCGATCGTGTCTAGCACTCGTGCAGCGCGCATTATGTGCCGCAAGTGGGAACGTCAGTATGGACGGCTACCCGATGCGTTCGTCGTGGAAAACCCTAACTCGGCAGGAGGGCATCTGGGGGCTAAATTAGAGGAACTGGGCGATCGCGCTTTGGAAGCAGAGCAGGTCATCCCAGAATTAGTGACCTATCTACAACAAGAAGTCGGTCAGGCTATTCCAGTGATTGCGGCTGGTGGAGTGTGGGATCGCGCCGACATTGAGCGGATGCTGGCATTAGGAGCGAGTGGTGTACAGATTGGCACTCGTTTCATCACCACCGATGAATGTGATGCCGATATTCGTTACAAAGAATTTCATCTCCATGCTAAGCCAGACGATGTAGTGATTATTTCCAGTCCTGTAGGAATGCCAGGACGAGCGTTACGAAATGCGTTCGTGGAGAAGGCGATCGCAGGTTCCCCTGATTTGGAAAAACGGTGTTTGTTCAATTGTCTCTATGCATGCAAATGCCGGGATGAACAGCAATATTACTGCATTGTTCAAGCCTTGGATAAAGCGGCACAGGGGGATATTGAAAACGGGCTGATTTTTTCGGGTAGTAATGCTGGACGTGCCAAACACATGATACCCGTTGCTGAGCTGATGGCAGAGTTAGTTGCCTGAATTGTCAGCTCTCATCCTGCTGGAGTTGCAACCCAATAACAGCGGGTGAAATGATCAATGGTTCGGACAATTTTTGGCAGGAAAGCTATCTATCGGATAGGGTGCCCATACAAACAAAGCGCACCGGATAGATAGCTATGAAAGCCATTGTACAGAGCCTACTGACGAAAGTTGGCGTTTTCGCAAACCGCAAGTGACCTTTTTCGTGACGCTGTTTTCGACGATTTTGATTGTCTGTGGCAAGGTGAACTTCACGAACTTGAGCCGCTACAGTGAGTTGAATGAGAAAACGTATCGACGGCAGTTCACTGGACGAGTCTGGCACGTCTCATTGAAACGGGAGATTCGAGTCGTCTACCTGATTGACCGTCGCCTTCCCAATCGAGTTCGCACCTGCTTGCTGTTCAGTACCGATGTCGAACAAGACCCCAAGCAGATTGTCCAGTTCTATAAATTGCGCTTCGGGATTGAATTTCTCTTCCGCGATGCCAAGCAGTTTACGGGACTGAGTGATTGCCAAGCCCGTGACCTCTTGAAGTTAGACTTTCATTTCAATGCCAGTTTTACCGCTCTCAATCTGGCGAAGTTCGACGCGCATCACCAGCACCAGGGTCAAGACCCATTTGTGTTCTCGATGGCAAGTGCCAAACGTCGTGCCTTCAACCAACCCCTGCTCGAACGATTTATGGCCAACTTAGACTTGGAGCCGAGTGTGATTAAATCTCATCCCAACTTCTCAACCCTTTGCGATTACGGCACTATCGCCGCCTAAACCTGTCCGGTCAGGCAGCAAAGTCAGGGCTGAACAAAGCGATTCTGGATGCCGCATGGGGAGAACTCAAACAGAAGACATCTGCTGTGGCTGCAAAGTCAGGCAATCTCGTCTGGAGTGTCAACCCGCGCTGTTCGTCCCAGGAATGCTCGGTCTGCCACTTTGTTAGCCCCACCAATCGGGCGGGTGAAAAGTTCCTCTGTGAGAGTTGCGGCGCAATCGAGGATGCTGATACGAACGCTTCATCCAACCTCAGATTCAGAGGCATGGTGGAGCTTGGGATTAGTTTAGATGCTGTACTGAGAGTCCCTCAGAAACAGGGTAAAATCACGCCCTTGGAGTTATCACTGGCGTTAGCGGGTGAGCCGGGGAACCCTCAGTCCTTGATTGAGTGGAGGGGAGCATGAGCAATCAACTCCCGGAATCCGCGTCCATACCCAAAGGGTTGGGCGTAGAGGATGTCAATAGAATGACCGTTTGTTGGTCTAACCAGTGTTTCAGAGTTTGAGCATCAATCGTCTGTAGGGTGTTGGTTTGCAAAGATGAGGAGCGGTTAAAGCCGAAAAAATTCATGTTAGGGTTTCCTTGGGGTTCAGCAGAAATGATGGCAAGGGAACAAATCATCTCGCGCTCAAACTTAATTCTTTTTAGGCTATACTACTATATAGTAATATAATTAGTCGATTAAAATAGTAAGCTAGTTGAAGTCTATTCCTCTACGTATGACACTACCGCCTTCTGCCTTGGCTCCAGTTGCCGATTACTTTAAAGTGCTGTCCGAACTCAGCCGCTTGCAAGTGCTGTGTTCGCTGAAGTCAGGCTCGAAGAATGTCACCGAGATTATGGAAGAAACCGGATTAGGGCAGGCGAATGTCTCAAAGCACTTGAAGATTCTCGCGCAGGCAGGGATTGTCTCCCGCACGCCTCAAGGAGTCAGTGTCTACTATGAGATTGCCGAACCGTTCATCTTTGACCTTTGTGAATTGGTGGGCGATCGTCTCTCAGTTCGACTGTCAGAAAAGTCTCAGCAACTCAAGCCATTGGAAGGCTTGCGACAAGCTGAACCTGTGGGGACAAGCAGCAAAAACTCTAAGGCAAGAGCAAAAAAGTAAAGGGATTTACTTGAGAATATTCTGACGCGCCATCTTCATTGGGAAGGTGTTTTTTGTTCACAGGCCTTCCAGGTGCGCTAGGATTTTACAGAAAGCTGCGCCTTGGACTGCTCGACTGCGGTTCTGATCCTGAAGAACCCGATCACCTCGTTTACTTCGAGACTCTACGGATGGATGACCCATGACCCAATCGATTCCTGCCAAGCCGAAAGCCGCACCCAATGAAGGGACTCGCTATCAACGCCTGATGGAGTTGATTGAAGCAGAGGACGCTGCCAATGGAGAAGTGGGTTGTGGACGAGATTTGGGAAACAGAATTTCAGGCTATTTGAGCACCCATGAAATTGCGATTGAAGACGAAAAACTGAAGCGTTTCTTGCAAGAGCATTTAGGACACTGCCTTGAGTCCGAGTGCGCGACTAGAAGTGTGGTTGCTGCTGGGTCAAGGCATGGAAAATGAAACAATTATCCAAGTGCCGTCTGATTATCAGCCACCGTCAGAAGCGAGTGAGTTTTCTGATCTGATCACTCAACTCGACTTTGAGCAGCGGGTAGAGTTTATGCGTCAAGCCGGACTGGGGATGGGATCTAAATCGACCAAGGCAACCAGTATGTAGGCTTTGAGACAGCTTTACACTTCAAATCGAACTAACAGGTAGACGGATGAACTCAACAATTTATCCGTCTATCTGTTTTCTAATCTAAATAGCTAATCGGTGAGCGAAGTCTCGATCGCGTCACCGACCTGCAAGCTTTTACCAGCTTCAGACGGAGCAATGCGAGTGTTGACCGCTAAACGATAGAAATGGTTAAAGCGCGAAGCGGGTGCCCAAGTTGGAAATTCTGCTTTGCGCTTGACTGTAAAAGTTTTTTGAAACTGAGCCGTAGTCGCTCCAGATATCGCATCACGAGTCGGCACCACACAGCGCTGACAAGGGTTGACACCTTGAATCTGCACCTCTCCTAGCTGAAACTCGATCGGCAGATCGTCAGAATATAGACTGTCTTCCCAAAAAGCAGGCACGTCTGTAATCTCTAAATTAGTGCGAAGGCGGGTTCGCATCTCCTCAACTGAAACGTTGGGAAACCAGGAGGCAACCTGCTCGATCGAGGCAGTGCTGATCATCGTAGGCCCAGGTGAAGTCGGATCGTCGGGAAACCCAGTGACTGTATTTTGCTGAAGCTCAACCGCAAAGCCAAAAAAATCGCTCAACCAGGCAGCGATCGCCGATCGCCCATGATCTAAATGAAAGCTCACCGGATTTTTGCCTTGGACTGAAAGCGTCACCACTCTAGCGTTGAGATGAAACTGCGATCGCACCTGATGAATGGCTGCTGTGCGCTTACCATTCACCCATTTTCCCTGCTGATCCACGATTACAAATTCACGATCGTGCGCCAGTGACCCGCCTGGCAAAATCTTTGTCTGAGTGACCGAAACGCCATCTAACGATTTAATGGGATAGATAAAAATGTGGCTCAAGCGAGGCATAGGGCGATCGACCATAAAGCAGGAATCTGGTAGGGGCATGGCACTGCCGTGCCCCTTAGCGTTGCAAGTAACCGATATGATTTAATCCACGATCCTAAGCAGTTCTAGGCTTTTTGAGTTGTCGAGAAAGCACCTGAGATTTTAGACCCACTACGATCGCTTCGATGAGCCGGGTCATGCCAGTCGTGTTGACATAGGTAGGAGTTTTGCCGCACTGCTTGGTAGCTTTAATAATGCCTTCGGTGTGTCGGTGCGAGGCATATCCTGTCAGCACGACCACGAGATCTGCATCCAAAATTTGCTGCTCTGCCTGTGCCCAAATCTGAGGTCCGGTTTGCGTCGTTGCCCAGATTAGCTCAACACCAGAGCCACGAAACCGATTGCGAATGGCGGTTTCGAGGCGATCGTGCCCGCCCACAATCACAACTTTGCCGTCAAGGTCAGAATAGCTTTCAGGGCGACTAGAAGATTGAGTGCGTCGGGGCGTAAAGGAAGTCGTTCGCCCCTCAAAGTTGAGTCGGTTTCGCTGCGCCTGCTCTGCAATAAAGGTGAGGGTTTGCTCGTAAGTGCCGCGCAGTCGGGCTGTCGGAAGCGCATTTTCACTAGCTTTGCGGTCATAGGCATTGATCTGCGCCATCAGCGCATCGACGACTTCCCCTAATGCGCCAATGGCTTTGAGATCTTCCGTGAAGCCTTTAATTGCGATCGCAGTATCTGTAGCGTTGTAGAAATCATTTTGGTCGTGAATCAGATCGAGTAAGTCGGCTTTTAATTGGGTGCGCCATCTTGTGATTGCTTGAGTTTCTTGCTGTGCGATCAACTGCTCTTCTTGGCGCAGAAGCTCTGCGTCTACCAGCTTTTCGGCATTGAGTTCTACGTCTTGAAGCTGCTGACGAAGGCTGTCTGCCTGCTGCTCTAGCTTTTTGCGGTTTAGGCTGTCCCCGATCTGATTGGCTTCGTATTCAGCAATTGAGGATTCTATTTGAGCGAGTAGGGGGGTTAAGCGAAGGGTCAGAGCGTCTGCGGCTTCCTGAATTTTACTGTCTCGCTCTTTTTGAATTTGGTGTTCTTTGAGTTCTACTTGGGCGCTCTCTAAAAGCGATTGCGTTAATTGCTCAATCTCGTCAAGGTCTGAGAAATTCATAAATCAACACTCATCCAAAAGGGTGACTTTATTTTACTAGATCGGCTCGTGCTAACCACTTCAAAATACCAGCCCTTTCTGACAGGTCGATGAAGTTGGGTGAGGCAAAACTTGACGAACTAAGGATCACTCATCCCTTCGCCCGTTTCTTCCCTCGCTTTTTGATTCGTTTATAACCCGACACGAGCCAATCACTGGCGCTGTGGCTGAGTGCGCCTAATTCAAGCCCGATCGTTCCTGCAATCCATTCATTGCCGTGCTGCTGTAGTGATTGTTTGACCATTCCAATACTATTCATAAATCCATGTTGAGCAGGGGTCTGCCAGTGATCGATCGTGCCAAGAAGTTGTTGAGCGATCGCCCCACCCAAAATGATGATGCTGCTAAAGATCGCGATCCAAATCGCTAAATAAAGAATTCGCCCGATCGTGCCCACAATCAACCCGTGAGACAGAAACGATCGATGGCGCATACTCTTACGGTAGGGTAGCCAGATCCATCGCAGTAGCCCCCAGCGTTTATATTGCTGAGAATAAATGTCGAGATCGGGCCCAAACATCAGCCCACCCATTAAAAACGCGCCCGAAACGATTAGCGTGAGGTTGCCACTTTGAGTCAGCACAAACACCCCACCCGTGACGAAGGGCAAACTCCAGAGGGTGATGCTGTCGTGGGTGCGACCAGAAGGCATGAGGATTAAAATGCAAAGAATCTCAATCAGATTTTACAGAGAACTGGCGCAGTCTGATATAGTAAGTAGAGCGATCGGGCGATTAGCTCAATGGTAGAGCGCCTGCCTTACAAGCAGGATGTTACTGGTTCGAGTCCAGTATTGCCCATAGATGTAGTTCGTGTCAGGTAACACGCTATTTGTCGTCGAAGCTAAGAAAACTGACCGTTAACAGATTCTTGTCGTTATGCGCCGTTGTAAGGCAGGCGCTCCTTTCAATCCACCTTAACTAGGATTTTAACGTACTAATTCCGTACCAGTGAAAATGTTTGGTACGGAATGTTTGTTAATTGCAAATTCTTCTTCAAAGGCTAAGATGCAGTCGCACTCAATTAGGAAAACGACTGCATTGCTACACATTGAACCTGTTGCTTTATAAGCTTGGAGAAAGCTGTGAATCTAGTGGTCTGTCAGTCTTATTTTGAGGGGTAAATAGAATCCGTAGTTCTGGGCAGGAGACAGCTCTTGAGGAAATCTATCTCTCATTTCAGCCTTGACGGACTACTAGTAATTTTGAATTTATCTGCTGAAGAGTGAATCGCATCGGGGTTTGAGAGGATGTCATAAAGATGTTCTAAAGAGGTACAAGCTCTCTTTCAACCCGCCTCTCGCTGGAAAGGCGATCGCGACCCTAAGCGTTGAAACTCAGTCACAAAAAGCTTTTCAGCAGTACTTTTGGCAAACCTCTCTTTCAACCTGATTTCTGGCTTTTCATCAGCCGTTTAAGGTTAGAAAACAACCTCCGAAAAGGAGCCTCAGAGCGAAATACAGCCTTTTGGCAAACCTCCTAGGAATTTTGCCCTTGCTTCGGTTTGCCAATTTGAACAGTTAAGGTGGATTCCTCCTTGCTCGGAGGTGAAGACGGTTAACCAACATTGCGGTAGACCCGCACCCTTTTGCTGGGAGCGCACCCAACTTCGAGGTAGATAGTTAACCAGAGCCAGAAAGCAAGATTATCTTCCGATAGCCAAACTAGCTCACAATTGTCGATAGCACAGAGACCATTGCTGGCATGAACTACGGCGCATCTGATTTATAGAGTAAATTTGAACTGAGCGCAAGTGTTTTTTATTTTCGGGATTGATAGGCTGCGATCGCTAAATTTTTAGGCTTTTCTTGAGGAGTTCCTGTAAACGGTTGTTTTACTACCTCGATAGAAATCCCGACTTGGGCAGCTTGGCTTCCGATACATTGGCTGAGTTGAGCATGCCTCCAGCGATGTACGCTTGCTCGATACTGAAGGGCATATTGTCGTTGGAGTTCTATAGAACCGGGAATTTCTTGCTCTGCTCTAGCTTGAACTTCGCCTTGGACAATTTCTCGAATGTCGCTGAGGTCAGGCAATATGAGGCTGCTAACCTGATACTTTTGAGCGATCGCCACAATTTCATGAGCTATCAAACGGTCTAGATGTTTTCCTGAGTTGGATTCTCCAAACCGATTGAATGCGCCTTTTTGCTGGTTCTTGTGCCGCTGATGAGCGTTGCGTTGCTGTTGCAAACGATATCGATTGAGAAGCTTATAGTTTTCACCCAGAAGTTGTCGGATACTTCTGTATGTGATGGCTTTTCCAGTCTGAATATCGATAATTGCGAGAGTAGCAGGTTTATCAAGCCCATAGCTTACACCTGCTAGAATTGACGGCTGACCTTGATAAAGAGGACGGCTTGGACGAGGAAATGGATTATCAAGTAAAGCCAGCATTGTTTCCCGCCTTTTAAGAAATGCTTCCTGATCCTTACTCAAATTTTTCTTAACTTTATTACAAGCGATAATTTCTGCACACTCGCTAGCTTTTTTCTGCCGAATTTGTTCTGTACCTTCTTGAGCCCAAGAATCAGTGTCTATAGCGCAGGATACAACCAACCGATGGAGATTCCAGGGTTCGCCTTCGCCTCTACCCTCCTGCCAAGCCATCCGCCCAGAGCATAGAGTAAATAAGCTGGCTGAGTGTTGGTTTCTGCTAGCCTTCTTAGTTTGTTGTCTTCTAGAAATCGCTTGAACCAGTGGAGATAACCTAGTTGAGCCGCAACCGCAAGCGGTTCTGCTCACTGACGAAGAATGCAAATTCGGTTGTCGGCTCCAACGCTAGTTAGATCGTAGCGTCACGAAGATTTTAGCATACAGTACAAGTGAACTAAATGGCGCTGTCGGTCTAACTCTTTGATCACAGTAAATCTCAAACGAATGCTCACCTAAGCCATTGAAGTTGACACATAATCTTCCTTTCTCATTCAGAAACCAGTGGAGATCTTCGTTTGTTTCGTAGTTGACTGGAAAAGGTAAAGTAGCTGGCTCTGTTAGCAATTTGGCTTGCCAATCGGCTGCTTCATTGTCATCTTTGGGAACACAACCTTCTGCCTTGGTTAAAGTTTCTAACCAAGTATGCTCAGACAAGTCTCGTCCTTTTGGAAACCTTGTACGCTCAAGAGTCTTGATTAGACGTTCAAGGCGGATTTCTGTTTTACGACGACGTTTGGCAAACTTTTTGGGGTCTTCAAATCGATCGGGCAGTTTGCAACCATTTTTGAGCAGGTAAGCGATCGCACATCGAGTCAAGACTTCCTCTGTCTCACCATAGAGTGTAAAGAGGGTGCTAGAAATAGCTGATCCTGGTTGTTTTGACTCTTTTTTACCTTTCTTTTTGCTGCGTGCCTTTTTAGGTTGTGGTTCGTTGTCCTGGGAATCTGAGTGATTTAGTTGCATGAGAAGTTCACTGGCTTTAGATCTCAGCGTGTTGATATCGCTCTGGCTAGCGATTGTTAACTCATCATCACTTTGGAGGATAGCCAACCATCGAGTTTGACCCGCAATCTGGTTTCTGAGTCGTGTTGCATTGGATGGTAATGTTGCTCATGGGGCAGTTCCCTGGTTTTGGTTAAAGCAAGGGGTCAGAATGATGAATCAAGTTGAGCGATCGCAGCTTTTAGCGTTTTAGATTTAGTTTGAGAAATAATACATTAGTTCTACTTTTTTATAAAGACATAATTGTCTAAGATTTTGTCGCTATGACAAGTAATATGACTATTCCTCATCGCCCTCCGACTTATCGATACTGGAATGTTTTAAAGGCGTACCTTCAAACTTTGAACAACGGGCAAATGGAACTTGATAAGTTTCTCAAGAACTGGGATGTGTCAGACCAGGAGTTAACGTTCATCTGTGATTGTTCGTTGACCACAGCAAACCATTGGTTTTCCCAAAGGGAGCACCGCAGAATTCCTACTGAAAAGCACAAGCAGCAATTGACATTGGTTCATCACATTGGGTGACACTCGTGCTGGGTGTAGCTGTGTTGGTTATTTCAGTCAAATCAGGCTTTGACCCATTTTCAGGGAAATTCATGCAGGCAATGGTGGAGAATTACTATAGTCCGGATGCATCTTTAAGATGGCTGAAACTGCAAATTTAGGCTGTTGGCGATTGAAGCAACGATCCCTTTTTTGCGGAGTTCACCTAAAGCTTTGTAGAAGTCTCCATCATCCAAATCCCAGCGCTCACAAAAGACGCTGACTTCGATCGTGGGATTAAGTTTGCCTGGATAGTCGATTTGAAGAGCGAAGAAAACGTAGTCTCGATCGCTAGTCAGAAGCTTGATCTGGCGGATTCGCAGGAGTTCTTCGCGATCGATTGGATAGTTGGCGGCGGTTGAGCGAGTCATAGGATTTAGAAAATAAAGAGTAGTACAGACAGAGAACATTTGCAGGGCTTTTTAGCCTTCCCAGACGAGTGTTCGCCAATTTGGAGGAATCACGTCGTCTCTGAGCGCGGCGCTAATCATGCCTTGGTGGGCAATGCTGGATCGCAGACAGTGGCAGCGGCGACAGAGCGTTCGCAGATTGGAGTCTGCATCGGAGCCGCCTTTGGAGACTTCCAGAATGTGGTCGATGTGGGCATTCTTTAGGGATAAAGAGTTCGGTAGCTGATGCTGGCAGTAGGGTCCTTGACAGCGCCCTTGATCTCTTTGCCAGATTTGTTTGCGCGTTTCGCCCCATAGTGCAGGAGGTTGTCGTTTTGCCCAAGCCATTTTCTCATCTCAATTGAAGAAAGTGTAACCGTGCCGTGCCGAACCTACGCCTAGCCTTGCCGAAGCATACCAAGTCAAGAATCGATGAATTTTGATTTCTCAAGTGACAGCGTTCTGAACGCAGAAATTCAAAACCTCGAAGCGCCCGTAGCCAATGATCGTCCGTCTGCTAGCCCCACAAGCTTGCCTGCGTCAATTGCCACGGTTTCCATTTCTTGCCTGGAGATGATGGTTTTGTCCCACAATAGAGTGAAGGAGCAGCGCCATCCAGCAGCGGCAGCGACCCGGTAGCGGATATTGTGTCCGCGAGTCGCAATATTTTTGACAACGCTCATGAAAGTATAGACTTCCTGCTCGATGTCTTCGCTGGCTCTGATCGGTTCTTCCGGCAGATAGCGATCGGTATAGATGCGGCGGTCTTGCACCTGTAACGTGGAAGCCATTGGGCTCATCAGGCTACTTCTCCCTCGCTTCGTGTACTTGGCGGCATCGCGGAAGCAGCCAAAGATGTGAGTAGGCAGGAGATAAAGCTGTCGATCTTCAGTGATCAGAACATTTCGCTGCCATTCAGTTGGGTCGTTACCCGGCGTGCCGCCTCGCTCTTGACGCTTGCCGAATGATTCGGATGGCTGTAGGTGATTTCAGAGCAAAGGTCTGGTTCCCTGATCGACTTTCAGTTGCATAAGCTAGCCCTGGCAACCCTTACACAACGAAGAAATAGGCTATCAATCTAGATGTCGATCAGCTTACCGTGACAATTCGAGGATCATCGTGCTTAATTTTGGACTTGACATCTATAGGCGCATCAATGCCTTGATTTCAGCGTTGCCCCTTCTGGCACAAAAATACTCTTTATTGGACAGTCTCTTTTAGTCCCTTGCAGTCTTGCTGGCAGTAGCACGCCTTTATTTCTGAAGGTGGGCATGATGACGGAGGGAGATGCTTGTGCCAGACTCGATGAGGCAAGCGACAAAATTTTCTTATGACTGTCACGCAAGCAACGCCAGAGCAGGGACAATTGGTTAGAGTCCGTCAGCGACAGTATGTGGTGACGGATGTCCGTAAAACCACGCTGCCCGCCAGTCCTCTCTTACCGAAAGCGACACTGCCTCAAAGCCTAGTCTTGCTCTCCTCCATTGAGGACGATGGGCTGGGAGAGGAACTTCAGGTGATTTGGGAGCTAGAGCCTGGGACGCAGGTGTATGAGCGGGTAGAATTGCCACAGCCCACTGGTTTTGATGATCCGGCTCGCTTGGATGCCTTTCTTGATGCCGTGCGATGGGGTGCTTCTTCTTCGGCGGATATTCGCACGCTTCAGGCTCCCTTTCGTAGTGGCATTGACATTGAGGATTACCAACTTGACCCGGTAGTAAGAGCGATCCAGATGCCTCGCGTCAACTTGCTGATTGCGGATGATGTGGGATTGGGGAAGACCATCGAAGCAGGGTTAGTTGCCCAAGAACTGATCATTCGTCATCGCTGTCGCCGGATGCTAATTGTCTGTCCGTCTTCGCTGCAAGTGCAGTGGCGTGACCAGATGCGGGATAAGTTTGGGTTGGATTTTCGTATTGTCGATAGTACCTTGATGAAGGAACTGCGACGGCAGCGAGGCATTCATGTTAATCCCTGGATTCACTTTCCTCGCCTCATTACCTCGATCGACTTCCTTAAGCGAGATCGCCCCCTGCGGCTCTTTCGAGAAGTGTTGCCAGCAGAAGCTGAATCCCTCTATCCCCGTCGCTTTGATCTGCTGATTGTCGATGAAGCGCATAATGTAGCTCCCTCGGGCAGTGGGCAATATGCGATCGACTCACAGCGAACGGCTACCATTCGCCTGCTGGTGCCACACTTTGAGCACAAGCTATTTTTAACTGCCACTCCTCATAATGGCTATCCAGAGAGCTTTACAGCCTTGCTCGAACTGTTGGATGCCCAGCGATTTGCGAGAGGGGTCGAACCAGATCGCAACCAGCTGCAAGTGGTGATGGTGCGGCGCTTGAAGCAGGAGATGAAAAATTGGGATGATTCGCCCATGTTTCCTGAACGGAAATTGGCGGCGATCGCGGTTGATTATCCTCAGACAGAACGTCAGGCACATGCGTCCTTAAAGCGGTATACAGAACTGCGAACGAAGGGTGCTAATGACAGCCTTGAAAAGTACGCTACTGAGTTTGTCTTGAAGCTGCTCAAGAAACGGCTGTTTTCCTGCCCACAGGCATTCCTCACTACCCTGACGCAACACCAAGAGTCTTTATCGACCGCGCGTCGTCGGCAAGCTAGCAGCCTGAGCGCAAAACCTACCGAAGGGATTTTGCGGCGACAGGTGGAGCAGGTAGAAGAAGAATTTGCTGATGATGCGGTGTATGAAGCCGTTACAGATGAGTCAATCAGCCACACCAGTCGTCTGTTTCGGGCACTGGCACCGGAAGAACAAGGCTTGCTGCGGGAGATGCTCCAGTGGGCGGAAGTGGCAGCTCGACAGCCCGATGCTAAGGCAACCCAACTGCTCGACTGGATTAATGCCACGATTCGTCTCAAGGGGCAGTGGTCGAATGAGCGAGTGATTATCTTCACTGAGTATCGGGCAACGCAGAAATGGCTCTATAACTTGCTAGCAGCCGAGGGTTTGGTGCAGGGCGATCGCCTGCTGACGCTTTATGGTGGGATGAACTCTGACGATCGCGAAGTGGTTAAAGCAGCCTTCCAAACGCATCCCGATGTGTCTCCAGTACGGATTCTGCTCGCAACCGATGCAGCTTCGGAAGGTCTGGATTTACAAAACTTTTGTTCCCGCTTGATCCACTACGAAATTCCCTGGAACCCAAATCGGATGGAGCAGCGGAATGGACGGATCGACCGTCATGGGCAGCGAGCGACCGAAGTACGGATTTATCACTTCGTGGGCAAAAGCTACCAGGAGCAAGCAACGAGCGGGATTCGTCCCGGTGATTTGGAGGGGGATTTAGAGTTCCTGATGCGGGCGGCGCTCAAGGTGAACAACATTCGGGAAGACTTGGGTAAAGTCGGTCCGGTGATTGCGGCACAGGTGGAAGAGGCGATGTTGGGGCGACGGGTGACACTCGATACCGCCAGGGCTGAGCAAGAATCGGCACCTGTGCGACGAATGCTCAAGTTTGAACGCAAGGTGCGAGAGCAAATTGAAAAGCTGCGAGAGCAGTTACAGGAAACGCGGCAAAACCTGCGGTTGACTCCAGAGAACATTGAAGCGGTGGTGCGGATTGGCTTGGAGTTGGCGGATCAGCCGCCCTTAATCGAGGCAACGGTTGAGGGGTTACAGGGTCCAGTCTTTCATTTGCCCCCACTGAAGAGTAGCTGGGCTGTCTGCGCTGAGGGGTTGGAGCATCCTCACACTAAAGAAATTCGCCCGATCGTGTTTGATGCCGATGCAGCGCATGGGCGTGATGACGTGGTGCTGGCACACCTGAATCACCGTCTGGTACAGATGTGTTTACGGTTGCTGCGAGCAGAGGTCTGGTCTACAGAAGGCAGAAAGCAACTGCATCGAGTGGCTGCCAGAGCGGTGTCCTCAAAGGCGGGGTTAGAAACACCAGCAGTAGTGGCGTATGGGCGGTTAGTGCTGCTGGGGAGTGACCAGCAACGACTGCATGAAGAGGTGATTACGGCGGGTGGAGTGTTGAAGGAAGGACGCTTTAGCCGTCTGGGGGTGATGCCGCTACAAGCGGCGTTAGGGGCAGTGTCTGCTGGTGAAGTGCCCGAAGCAATGCAACAGAAGTTGGCGGCGCGGTGGGACAAGTACGCTGAGCCACTGATGCAGGCACTCACAGTGCGGCAGGGCGAACGAACCGCCAGCCTGCAACAGGATTTGCAGAACCGGGCAGAGAAAGAGATTGCTGACATCACTGCCATCCTCACTGAATTGCAAACAAGCATTCTCAAGGAATTAGATGAACCGCAGGTGGAGCAATTAACACTCTTTAGTACTCCTGAACGAGAGCAGTTTGAGCGGAATATGAATAGCCTCAAAGCCAGAGCAGCGCAGATTCCCCAGGAAATTGAGCAAGAAACGGCTCTCATTCGGAAGCGGTTTAATGCTCCCACAGCTCGACTGTTTCCTCTGGCGGTTACATTTCTAGTTCCCCAGAAACTCCTCCGGCACCAGTAGGCTAGAAAAACTCACTTTTTGTTCAATGGTGATCCCTTTATGCAAAAGACCCATGCCTTCGCGCTTCTTGCTCCCATTCCAGAAGAGCATTTGCTTTCAGGACTGGACGCGGTTTGCTTCGCAAGTTCCCGAAGGGTAAACGCGGCTCAACTTGATTCTGATGATCTACCGCCTAATCATTTGCCCAAAATTGCTTTTGGCAGCATGGACTTTGAAGTGTTTGGGGAAGCCGAAAAGCTAAGGGGTGGTCAGGCGATCGAGGTCTTGATCTATGCCTCTCACGCAAAAGGCGACCAACCTTTGAACCCAGAGGCGACTTGGCGCGGGCTTTATGTGGGGTCTGTGGGGTCTCGTCGCGGTCGCTATCCCGGTAAAGCGATTTATCGACCCAAATCTACTGCCACTGATAGTCCAACCTGGGCAGTGTTTTGGGAAGTTCAAGGATTAGAACGGCTTAAAATGCCGCTACCGATCGGGAGCTTGCGGGGGAAGGATAAGAAGACGAATTATCAGGCTCGGTTTCTTCCAGAAGGTTCAGTCTTGATTGAATTTCCTGGATCGCGATCGTGAGCAGATCTCAAGCACAAGAAAAAAACTATGAAAATCGCAACCTACAATCTTCGGTGTGGTGGCAAAGCCAACCGACGTGTCCACTGGACTCAGCTTTTTGAGGTGGCAAACCCAGACATCTTTCTGGTGCAAGAAACCTGCCCCCCTGAACAATACGTGACCCATCACTTTTGGGAGACTCATCATCAGCAGATACAGTGGGCAAAGGTGGGGAATAATGCGTGGGGCAGTGCTGTGTTCGTGCGATCGGGAATCGTCAGCCGCATTCCCGTACCAGACTTTGAGGGGTGTGTCGTGGGTGTGGAAGTGGAGGGCTTCGCTTGGTCAGCAAAGCAGGGACGGAAGCTCCGCATCTTCAGCATCCATGCGCCTGCACCTTATAAACCCTCAGTTAATCGAATGCTCGACTGGATTGGGAGTCTTCCCGATGACGGTGATCTGATCATTGGGGGTGACTTTAACCTGACGGTTGGGGTCCGTCATCCCAACGAAAAGCAACAAGATCAGGATTTGTGGTTGCTGGAGCGACTGCGAAGAGAGTTTGGCTTGGTAAGCTGCTGGCAAGCCGCGAACCCCAACCGCGATCTTGCTCAAACCTTGCGCTGGAGTCGGGATCAAGCAATCCCCTACCACTGTGACGGCATCTTTGTTCCGGCTGCCTGGTATCGTTACTTGGATCAATGTGAGGTGCTGGCTTCGCCCCTGTGGGAGGAGTTGAGTGACCATAATCCGGTGGTGGCAACATTTTCTGAGGAGCCAGCCCCTGTATTTCTGCCTACTGCTGTGCCTGCGTCTGCTGCGATTCCGTCTATCCTGCCATCTTAACCATCTATGTCTACTGCTCGTCATCACGCTGAATGGCTTTCTCTGGTTGAAGCATCGGGTCCGTTTCTGAGCCTGCCTGTGCTGCTTAAGGCGTTTCCAGCAGGGTTGGATGCCCATGATTCGGAGCATTTGAAAGTGTTGCGATCGGCATACGAAGAATGGCAGGACAGCCAGTTTGGGTTGAAGCCGGAGCCAGGGATTCACCGGGCTTGGGTGGAGTTTGTGCTGAAGCAAACGCTGGAGTTGCCGGAGGAAGTGTTGCTGAGTGGGCAGCAGATGCCACTGGGATTGAGTGTCGCCGTTGCCGAACAAAACGAAACCTTACGCCCCGATTGGGGGGTGGTGAATCCGGCAGGGACAGCGGATGCGGGGAAGCCGCGGTTACTGGTGCAGCTTGTGCCATCAGGGCAGGATTTAGAGAAGCCGTTGAAGGGATCGCGATGGGCGGCGAGTCCGGCGACGCGGATGATGGAGTTGCTGCACGCCTGCAATGTGCGGTTGGGGCTGGTGACGAATGGCGAACACTGGATGTTGGTGAATGCGCCGAAGGGGGAGACGACGGGGTTTATCTCGTGGTACAGCATTCTCTGGATGGAGGAGCATCTGACGCTGCGGGCGTTTCGGAGTTTGTTGGCGGCGCGACGGTTCTTTGGGGTTGAGGATTCCCAGACGCTGGAGGCTTTGCTGAGTCAGAGCGTGGCGGATCAGCAAGAAGTCACTGACCAGTTGGGCTATCAGGTGCGGCGGGCGGTGGAGGTGCTGGTGCAGGCGATCGCTCGTCTCGACCAGGATCAAAATGGAGCTTTGCTGAAGGACATCGCCGAGTCCCAGATTTATGAGGCGGCGCTAACGGTGATGATGCGGCTGGTGTTTCTCTTTTGTGCGGAGGAGCGAGGCTTGCTGCTGTTGGGCGACCCAATGTATGACCAGCATTATGCGGTGTCTACTCTGCGGGAGCAGTTGCGATCGCACGCGGATCTGCATGGAGAGGAAGTGTTAGAGCGGCGATCGGATGCCTGGTGTCGGTTGCTGGCGACGTTTCGAGCGGTGTATGGCGGCATTTTTCACGATACGTTGCAGCTTCCAGCTTATGGCGGCAGTTTGTTTGACCCCGATCGCTTTTCGTTTTTGGAGGGGCGTGGGCAGGGAACGCATTGGCAGGAAACGAGTGCTGACCCGCTGCGGATCAATAACCGGATTGTGTTGCACTTGCTAGAGGCGTTGCAAATTCTGCAAATTCGGGTGCCGGGCGGTGGCGTGGAACCGCGTCGGTTGTCGTTCCGAGCGTTGGATATTGAGCAGATTGGGCATGTCTATGAGGGACTGCTGGATCATACGGCGGTGCGAGCAACTTCAACGGTATTGGGCTTGGTGGGCACGCGATATGAGGAGCCAGAGGTTGCACTGACAGAGCTAGAGCGGTTTCAGGCGCAGGGTGAAGAAGCGCTACTGGCGTGGTTGAAAGAGCAGACGGGGCGATCGCTCTCTGCCTTGAAGAAAGCTTTGAGTGCGGAGGTTGAGCCACGCGACCAGCAGCGCTTGCGGACGGCTTGTAACAATGACCCGGCATTAGTCGATCGCGTGCTGGTGTTTGCCGGGTTAATTCGGCAGGATACGCTGGGCTATCCGGTGGTAATTCTGGCAGGCAGCGTGTATATGACGGAGGGGGTCGATCGCCGTCAGTCTGGGACGCACTACACGCCGCGCAATTTAACGGAGGAGATTGTGCAATATACGCTGGAGCCGTTGGTGTAGGAGGGCGTAGCAGAGGGCAAGCCGAAGGAAGAATGGCGGTTGAGATCGGCGGCGGAGTTGCTGCAACTGAAGATTTGCGATATGGCGATGGGCAGTGGGGCATTTTTGGTGCAGACCTGTCGCTATCTAGCTGGAAAGCTGGTGGAGGCGTGGCAGCAGGCGGAGGCAGAGCATCCGGGACAGGTGGTGATTGCGCCAGAGGGAACGTTGTCGGGAGCGCGTCCAGATGAATGCCCGATTCCGAAAGATTTGGATGAGCGGTTGCTGGTGGCGAGACAGATTGTAGCCGATCGCTGCCTCTACGGAGTTGATAAGAACCCGTTAGCGGTGGAGATGGCGAAGCTGTCGCTGTGGCTGGTGACACTGGCGAAGGGGCGACCGTTTACGTTTGTGGATCATGCGCTGAAGTGGGGCGATTCGCTGTTGGGGATTACCAGACCAGAGCAAATCGAGTTTTTGAAACTGAATCCTGAAAAAGAAGCGGTACAACTGAGAACGGTTTCCGATCGCTGGAAACCCTTTGTGCAACGAGCGATCGCCAAACGGCAAGAGCTAGAAAACTTTAGCGTGTCGGATATTGCCGATATTCAGAAGAAGGAGCAGCTCAACCGGGAGGCGGAAGCAGCGATTGCCATGTGCGGCATGTGGGTGATTTTTTGGTGGCAGAGGCATTGGCGCAGGCGGGCAAAACCTCTGATCTGACGGATGATGAAATTCAGGTGTTGGCGGAGGTGGTGATTGAGGCGTTGGCTGAAGCTGACGAAGAGAAGCGCCACCGTGAGATTGCCGCGATTTTGGCAAAGACCAACCGCATGATGAATCTGGGCAATCCAGCCAACCAACCGCCTCGCAAACCGTTTCATTGGCTGCTGGAGTTTCCTGAAGTGTTTTTGCAGGAAGATGGAGCGAGGGGATTTTCAGCGATCGTTGGGAATCCCCCATTTCAAGGCGGAAAGAAAATCACAGGTGCGCTCGGAACTGACTATCGAGAGTTTCTATAGCAGTCCTATTTGAGTTGTAAGATCAGCCATAGCGCCGCAACTTGGGAAAATCAAACGTGTAAGACTGCAAGAATTGCACAAATATAGCAGTCCTATTTGAGTTGTAAGATCAGCCATAGCGCCGCAACTTGGGAAAATCAAACGTGTAAGACTGCAAGAATTGCACAAATAGCTGCTTGACTTGTGCAAAGGTTTCA
>NZ_MPPI01000035.1 GCF_001895925.1 Phormidesmis priestleyi ULC007
ATGTTCGATAATCAGTATGACTTAGCCAAGGTGGTGATGCGGGGGATGGAATCCCGGAGTCAATCGGGTGAGTACTCACTGGAGCGTTTTATATTTAATTGCGCCTAGCTACTTATAACTGGGCGGAGGCAACTCAACGATTTGCCACTCAAATTGCAAGTCGAGAATCGACGTTAATTCCAGATTTGCTCGACGCATTACACACCGTTCTCGCATTAACTCAGCAAGTTGTAGACGCGCTGCAAACCGTTAATCAAGTGCAGTCTGCTGCCTATCGTCCCTTGGCGAGACAGCAGTTGCAAGCAACCTGCGATCGCTTAGAGCAAACTCATAACGAACTCCAACAATTGCAGGATCAGATTTTGCTATCTGGCTGCGATCGCACTCTTTTAGAAGACAATTTGCCGTTGAGTTTGCGATTAGTGATCGAGACAAATCGGACAGTGTTGCGATCGCAAAACCCTGGCTGAAAATCTCCGATTTGGCATCATCAGTAAAAACTATATTCAAAAGGAACGCTCATGAAACGTTTCAAAAACCTGCGGACGTGGTTCGGCTGGTGGTTTATCTGTGGAATCTGCTTGTCGTCACTTTGGGCGTGTGGCGGCATCCCATCAGTTACCTCGGTTGAAAGCGCCGATCGTGTTTTACACGCCGATCTTCTGCCCAAAATCAACGTCGAAAAATCACTGATCTCAGATGCTGTTGCCCAACGCTATACCGTCCAAAAAGTTGCAGAACCCTTACCCAAGCTCGAAGATTTTCCCGTTTACGGTGCCCAGCCTTCAACTGATTCTAAAATTACCTATATCGAGATTTTAGGATCGGCTGAGAAATCAAACGGACAAAAACAAGATGAACGCTGGCTCGTCAGCGTTGCAGAAACCTTTAACGCCAAGCGAGTGGCTACTCCTTCTGGGCAGACGATCCAAGTCGGCATTCGCAACGTTCCTTCGGGCACGGCAGCTCAACTGTTAGCCGCTCAAGCCGTTCGCCCAACCGGATTTTCACCCTCTAATCATCTGTGGCTACAGCTTCTACAACAGCAAGGGTTGTCAAGCACGATCGTCACGCCTCGTTTAGTGCCCAACTCAGCCGGGTTTGTCGTCGAGTCAACCGCTTATCAAACTCTTGCCAAAGGCGGAGAAGTCACCTTTGAGCGACTTTTAGATGCGATCGTATCGGGCAAGCTCACGGTCGGCTATCCCAATCCTTACACCAGTTCGGCATCGCTCAATTTGCTCTATAGCCTCTTTTGGCGCAGCGCTGGACATCACCAAGACCGCAAGCCGCTCACCGTCGCCGAATTGCAGTCTCCGCAAGTCAACTCGGTGTTTGATGCCTTTCAGAAACAGGTTTTAGTGACGACCACTACCACGCTGGATCTGAAAGAGATCTTCATCCGCGATCGTCAAAAGCTGCAAGCCTTTCCGCTCGAATATCAGAGTTATCAAACGCTCAAAAAACTACCTGGATTTGAGGATGTCGCCTTTGTGCCGTTTGGGGTGCCTCACGACAGTCCGTTAATCGGCTTTGCCTGGAATAGCCCCATTCAGAAAGAAGCCTTAAAGCAATTTGCAGACTTTGCGGAGTCCGCTGAGATGCAAAAACTGGCGATCGCGCAAGGCTTTGATCCCACCAATTCTTTAAAGAACACCGCCCCACCTCTTCCCTCTGGTGAAGTCCTCAAAGCAGCTCAGTCTTTTTGGAAACAGCGCAAAGATGGCGGACGGACTGTTTATCTATCCCTGGTAATCGACACCAGTGGCTCAATGGAGGGTGCCCGTATGCAAGCTGTGAAAAGCAGTTTACGAATTGCGGCTCAATCGATTAACCCTGGCAACTATGTAGGACTGACGGCATTTAGCGATCGTCCCACTGCGATCGTGCCGCTTGCCCCGTTTGACTCGCTGCAACATCAGCGTCTATTAGCAGCAGCAGACCAACTCAGAGCCGATGGGGGCACCGCAATGTATGACGGCATAATTTCTGGTTTATCTGATTTACTAGAACGCAAAAAAGCCGATCCTAACGGTCGATTTTATCTGATGTTGCTCTCCGATGGCGAAACCAATCAGGGACTTAAGTTTGACCAAGTGAAAGAGGTCTTAGCCCATAGCGAAGTGCGTTTCTATCCGATTGCCTACGGTGAAGTGAATCAAACTGAGCTGCAAGCGATCGCGCAACTGCGAGAAGCAACGGTCAAATCAAGCGATCCTCAAAAGCTGCAAACGCTGTTCACAGAACTCTTTCAAACCAACCTATAACAGTTCTTTTATGGCTGCCCTCAACCGCTATTTGCTGCAAATTTTAGGCGCTGGCTGGATGCTCTTTCTCGTTGCCGGGTGGGCGATCGCCTACAGTTCTCCCGGCTCAGTGGTGTTAATCGATCGTAGCTATTGTGCGCCGACTCAATGGCAACAAGTCGCCCAAGCCTATGAGCGACACTACCAAACCTCACGCCTGCAAACGGTGATTCTGTTTAATGACTTGAGTCAGGAGAACTTGTCGCCTGCCCCTACGCCATCTGTGGTTCGTAACTTGACCACTTACGGACGCTCAAATCCAGTCCGTTTGTCTGAATTACAGCGAATCTATCCAAATGCTCAATTGTTAAATTGCCGCTCCTGATCCCGCTATTTTCGCTCTGGGTGCGCCGAAACTTCTTGCGGGAGAGTTGGCGCTCCTAACTGGTTAATGGTCGCGATAAAGCGATAGAGCCGACCCAAATCTTTCTGATTAAAATACAGCAGCAGCCGTGGCAACTTAGAGGTTTCGTCTTGAGCTTCTTGAGGCAGTGCTTTACTGCGCTCGATCGTCCCTTTCACCAAAATATCGGCAAAGTTATCGTTCAGCAGCGCCACACTTTCATCCGTCAAGTCAGACTTAAGCCGAATCACCAACTGCTCACCTACATAGCGGCTAGAGTGATAGACCCGATAAAAGCTAGAAATCGCATCACACGCGACATCGATATTTTCTGTGATCGTATACAAACTTGGATCGTCGGGACTGATCAGTCCTCGCTTCAGCAACTGCTTGTCAACATAATCTGCCCAGTCGTGCCAATAGCTGCCGCCTGGCTTGTCAATCAACACGAGCGGCACCGGAGCCGACTTGCCCGTCTGCGTCAGCGTCAAGCATTCAAACGCTTCATCTTGCGTGCCAAACCCACCCGGAAACAGCGCTAAGGCATCACTTTCTCTCAGAAAGAAAACTTTGCGCGTGAAAAAATACTTAAACGGCACCAGTTTAGGGTCGCCCTCGATAAACGAATTCGCGCCCTGCTCGAATGGAAGCTGAATATTTAGCCCAAAGGATTGATCTGCCCCGGCTCCCTCATTTCCAGCCTGCATGATGCCGCCACCTGCCCCAGTGATTACCATGTAGCCCTGAGCCGTGACGCAGCGCGCAAACTCCCGCGCCATCTGATATTCTTCGGTGTTGGGTGAAATTCGAGCAGAGCCAAAAATGGCAATTTTGCGAACGTGACGGTAAGGATAAAACGTGCTAAATGCCCGCCCCATGTCTTGCAAAGATGCATTGAGAATTTTCCAATCTAGCCGATCAATGTCGTCTCCCGCCATTCGCACAATCAGCGCCAGCGACTGAGCAATTAATTCCCCGTGGCGCAAGTTAGGCAACTGCTGCAACAAGTCATTGACCGTGATCTGAAGCGAATCTATTGCCTGAACGGTGCGATCGGGGGTCATAACACTCCTCTAAACTGGGCTGGGCTATCTATTCTAGCGAGATCTTAGCCAAAGAGAATTCATACAGACAGTAAAAAACGCCTCCCTCATCAGAGCCGAGGCGTTATCAGCATACTGCTAGTGCATCACCAAAACCGTTTACTCCTCTCTTTCGAGTGTGCCCAACTCAAAGAGGAAGCCATCAGGAACTCATAAACGGTTGGTGTGGCAGTTCGCTTGACGAAATTCCGAAGGGCGTAACGAAAAGAACGAAGCCTAGAGATGCTTTTCGAGGGTGTTAGAGAGAGTGGTTTTGGGCACGGCACCCACCACCATATCGACGCGTTGTCCTCCCTTAAAGATCATTAGCGTTGGAATGCTGCGAATCCCATACTTGCTAGCAATACTGGGGTTGTCGTCGGTGTTGACTTTAACCACCTTGACTTTGCCCTCAAACTGAGCTGCGATTTCATCGACGACGGGTGCCACCATGCGGCAAGGGCCACACCAGGGTGCCCAAAAATCGACTAAAACCGGAACTTCGCTCTCAAGTACTTCTTGATCAAACGTAGAATCTGTAACTTGTGCGGCTGCTGACATGCCTGAAAATCCTTGCCTATACTCGTTTGAGGAAATTCTACCATAGCAAAAACGACAGGCTCTCATCGCAGTGCAGACATAATTAGATACAATTGGCACTTCTCTTGAGGCGTGAGCGTTTTCGACAATGCGAATTTGTTGTTAAGTTCTGAGCGGGGATCGGCTAAAGCCTGAAACCTGCTCTCTTAAAAAGGAACCGCCTAAACCGAAGTTCAGGCGGAGTGTGGTGTGAGGAGTGAACGGAAACTTGCGTCTCCGCTTTTTCTATTGTAGACGACGGATTTGGAATTACCAGGGTGTGTGTGAGACTGAAAAAACTCTTAAGAATTTGTTCAGACGATCGGTCACTCAGGCTCTATTTGCCCATGCCTAACTGTTGGGCTTTTTGGTAAACTTTGCCTTCAGTCAGCAACGATGGCGCAATCACGACTTCGACCTGCTGCATCTCTTTGATGTCTTTTGCGCCCAAGGTGCCCATGCTGGTTTGCAGAGATCCTAAAAAGTTGTGGGTGCCATCATCGAGTTGAGCTGGGCCGCGCAGAATTTGTTGCAGGGTGCCAGTGGTGCCGACTCGAATGCGAGTGCCTCTAGGCAACACAGGGCTAGGCGTTGCCATGCCCCAGTGGAAGCCGCGTCCGGGAGCTTCTTGCGCTCTGGCAAAGGGAGAGCCAATCATCACGCCATCCGCTCCACAGGCGATGCACTTGCAGATGTCTCCACCCGTGATCAAGCCACCATCGGCGATAATTGGCACATAATTTCCAGTTTCGCGATAATAATCATCACGAGCGGCAGCACAGTCGGCGATCGCGGTTGCCTGCGGCACTCCGACCCCTAAAACCCCGCGAGACGTACATGCTGCACCAGGGCCAATGCCTACCAGCACGCCAGCCGCACCCGCTTTCATCAAATTTAAGGTGACTTCATAAGTGACACAGTTACCCAAAATTACTGGAATCGGCATTTCTTGACAAAACTGAGCTAAGTCTAGCGGCGCGATCGATTCGGGTGCGAGGTGAGCCGTTGAGACGACAGTAGCTTGCACAAAAAATAGATCGGCTCCGGCTTTAGCTACAACTTGACCAAACTGAATAGCTCCTGCGGGAGTCGCGCTAACTGCCGCAATGCCGCCCTGTTGCTTGATTTCTTTGACTCGCTTCTCAATCAATTCCGGTTTGATCGGCTCTAAATAGAGTCGCTGCATCAGCGTCACAAACTCATCTTTACCCACAGCGGCGATCTCATCCAAAATGGGGTCAGGGTTTTCGTAGCGAGTTTGCACACCTTCTAAGTTGAGAACACCGATTGCCCCTAATTCCGATAACAAAACCGCCATCTTCACATCCACCACCCCATCCATCGCACTGGCAATGATGGGAATTTCGCGCTCAATGCCGCCGATCGTCCAGCGCGTATCTGCCAACTTTGGATCGAGGGTGCGTTGTCCGGGAGCCAGCGCAATCTCGTCAATTCCATATGCTCGACGGGCAGTTTTGCCTCTGCCAATTTGAATATCCACGCTTCATCCCCCAAGACTTATTGAAATAGGGTATCAAATTTGCATCGGGAATGGGTTGAAGAGATTCTGAAACCAACGATGCAAGGGAGATCGTAGACGGTGATCTCGACTGCTCGATCGCTTGAGACCCTGATAGGATGAAGATAGCCGTAACCAATCTAAACTATGACGCTGGCAAATCTGCGTGACCTTTATCAACAGGTCATTCTAGAACGCTATAAAAAGCCAAAACACCGAGGCGTGACCAACCCCGTGCATCGGCTACAACGAGGACACAATCCTTCGTGCGGAGACACGATCGAACTCACCGTCAGACTCAATGAAGCGGGCGACCACATTGAGGATGTCAAATTTGAGGGTGAAGGATGCGCGATCGCGATGGCATCGGCTGACTTAATGGCAGAAGCATTGCGTGGCAAAAGCACGGACGAAGCTTTAGAGATGGTGCAGCGCTTTCAGAGCATGATGCAAGGCAATGACGAGTTTCCGACTGAGCAGCGCAAGCTGAATGTTATGAAAGGGGTGTCTCAGTTCCCAGTTCGCATTAAATGTGCGACGCTGACTTGGCACACGCTAAAAGCCGCTCTCGAATCTGCAAACGAGCCACAGCCCGCTGGGTTTGTCAGCAACGAGTAGCCGAGACTCAGGCATTGCATCGCGTCTATTCACCTCATTCAAAAATTTTGCCTCCATGTTTGAACCTGCACAACTTTTAACCGATGCCCAATGGTCAGGAATTCTGACGATCGTGGTGGCAATTCTAGCGGTGCTGGGGTTTGTCTTAAAGTGGGGAATTCGCTTTCGTTTAGTCGGCATTACTGGATTTATGGCAGTTTTGACGGCAGGCATTTTTGCCCTAAGTTTGTCAATCTACACCCGCCCCAACATCCCTGGCGCACTCCACTACTCCAGAATTTTCGATACGGCTTCTTCTCAAGTCGTGATTGTGGTGCCGCCAACTGTGACCGAACCGCAAGTCGAAGCAACACTGCGTCAGGCGGCGATCGATCTTTATTCTCCAGGTCGCATGACTCAGGGAGAACCTCGCCTCACGATTCGACTGCGAACTAATGTGCATCCAGAACCCGGTGTTTCTGAGCCGCTCTATCTCGGTGAAATTCAGCGATCGCTTGCCGTTCGCGAAGATGCCAATGAGACGGTTCAACTTTATCGCGATAATCTTGCGAAGCTGGCTCGATCAACGGCTAAAGAGGGTCAAGGCTGAGGTAGTCGAGGTGAGATTTGATCAGCGTGTATTAGCCAGTGGGCAGAATTAAGCGTAGTACCATTGAACCTCACAGACGCTCAATGAACTCCTCGACTGAGACTTGTGCTTGCTTGAGAATGCCGCCCAACGTACCAACCTTCAATTCTCGATGCACAGGGACAACGCAACCAATTTCGCCTGCTTCGGTTTCCTTCTTCATCACAACATGGCTGCCCGTTTGACGAACTGGCTCGAACCCTAAATGCTCAAGTGCCCGGATTGCTTCTCTGCTTGAGATGCGCGGCATTCTAGGCATAGCTGACTTCAATACTAGTTACAAATCTGGGAGATGTTTCAGGCAGAGGAAATTCTTCTAGATAGAGCCGTGTTGCTTCTTTCAAACCTGCAAGTGCTTGCTCAATTGTCTCCCCCTGGTCAACCGTCCCAACTTCTGGACATTCAGCAACATACATATCGTCTTCTTTATAGACGATCGCTGTAAAAGTGTGAACTTTCATAAGTCAACCTAAACATTACTTGCTAGTCAAAATAATAACCCTCTTGCTTGCTGAAGGGGCAGAACTGAGATTTTCAGTCCGAAGCGCTTCAGTTAGGTAATTTCTGCTGGAGCCAAAGTATTGTAACCAAACCGTTAAAGTTTACTTTTTTACAGTTCTTATGTACTATAAACGAAGTAATACACAGTAAAGCCCTCTAGGCATCTACAAAAGCTGACTTTTTGCACAGGTTAATTATCCTGATTAACTCGGCTGTCTTTGTAAAAGAAGATACTGAGTGAGAATTTTGCAATGACCTTAAAAGAGATACTTGATAGCCTAAAGAAATTCATTGGAGATGCCGTGAGAAGCCTTGACCCATCTCAATATAGTAAGGAAGACTGTGAGACTGAGCTAGAAGAAATACGCTCGGCGTTGTCTAATGGTATCGAAGATACACAGAAGGAATATCGTCGTCTAGTGCATAAATTCTACACAGCTCATAAGCCTTTTCGCACTGGCGATACTCAGAAGGATTTGGCTGAGTATCGCAAACTGCTTGTCCATTCTTTAGCTGCTGGAGATGTGATTCTATTTTCCCTTTCCCGATCTTCAGCAGCTTTAGACGACGGAGATAGATGTTTACTTGACACATGGGGAGTTGAATTTCCTCACAATACCCCTGATGCTCTTGCTAAAGGTTCCTTAGAATATTATTTCAAAATGTTCAGTTTTTTGTGCCAAGATCAAGAGTGGCAGCACTTTAGGAATAAGTACAATTTGCCAGACGGGGCAAAAGTATATTATGAGTATCTAGCGAAGAAAATGGCTATCGCTCTTAAGGTTACTGTTTCCGCTCAAAGCGTTCCATGAGTTCACGCTCGAAAGATGGATCAATTGCATCTAAATCTTCTGCATCTGAAAGCGATCCTTGTACTCTTTGAAGAGTATCTAATGCATCTTGAATCTGTTGAGTTAGAGAGATCATTTGCCGATTGGTCTCTCTAACTTCATTATTAGTGATTTTATCACTCTGAAGTAGTACCTCAACTTGTTCCGCGATTTGGTTCGCTTGACTTTTTAACCTAAATAAGAAAGCTCTTTGCTCTTTGGTTGAATCACGCAATTCGTCCCTACGCATTCTTAACTGCTTCTCAAGCTCACTCTTAGAGCTTTGCAAGTCAGTATTTGTGTTACGCAGTTCCTCATTCTCCACAACATTCTGTCTACCTTGTCTTTGTCTATATTTAATTAAGAGAAAGATAAGTAACCCCATAACCAGAACCGAGCCGAGTGTCAAACACGCTAAAGTGAATCTCTGCTTCTCTGGTATGAAGGGAATAAGGGCAGTGAGTACAACCGGGATAGAAATGAGAATTCCGCCAATTAATCGCTCATCCTCATGAAGAATTGCTGCAAACCCTGTTGCTCCTTTTAGAACAGCTTCAGCATTATTTGATGCTGATTGGGATGGCGGATCAGTTACCGGAGCAGGTGTTCGCTGAGGCTCTTCCGAACCTGTTGGATTTGGTAGTCCCTGAGACATTAATTGGCTCCAAGCTTAAAGATTTCTCTGGGGATAATACTAACATTTCTATATTTGCGTGACTATTAAACAGTAAAAGTACTCGGCTGAGACAATCTGAACTTATCGCAAACAGGAACAGATGATCTTGTGAACTACTGGCAAAACTCGAAGGGCAAGCGGCACAACTGCTTATGAGTCTTTACTTAGGTTTAGATTTTGGGACATCAGGGGCACGATCGCTAGTTCTCGATCGCAGCGGAACTATCCACTTTCAAGCCAATTATCCGTTCACAAATTGTTCATCTGTGGCAGAGTGGCAAACCGCTTTGATGAGTCTAATCGAACAGATTCCTCAACCTTTACGATCGCAGATTTGCGCGATCGCCATTGACGGCACCTCATCCACAGTGCTGCTTTGCAATTCAGATGGGCAACCCGTTGCAGAACCCATTCTCTATAACGATGCTCGTGCGATCGTGGTGTTGGATCAAGTCAGGGCGATCGTTCCCCCAAACCACACTGTTTTAAGCGCGACTTCTAGCTTTGCCAAGCTGATTTGGTCGAGTCAACAGCCCGATTTTTCATCGGTTCGTTACTTTTTGCATCAAGCCGACTGGCTGGCATTTTTGCTACATGGGCAATTAGGCATCAGCGACTATCACAACAGTTTGAAGTTAGGCTATGACGTTGAGCGGCTTTGCTATCCCGATTGGATTGAGGCGCTGCCATTTCGAGATCTGCTGCCTCGCGTTGTTGCGCCAGGAACACCGATCGCAGAGATTGATTCCACGATCGCCGATCAAGTGGGATTGCCGCGCAACTGTATCGTTTGTGCAGGCACTACAGACAGCATTGCCGCATTCCTTGCCAGTGGCGTTAAAACTCCCGGTGAAGCGGTGACTTCTTTAGGGTCTACGCTGGTGCTGAAGTTAGTCAGCCAAACTCGCGTCGAAGATAGTCGCTACGGCATTTATAGTCATCGATTAGGAGACTTGTGGCTCGTCGGTGGCGCTTCTAACACTGGCGGAGCTGTGCTGCGGCATTTTTTTAGCGACGCGGAATTAGCAGATCTCAGTCAACAGATCCCGGTGCATCAAGAGAGTCCGCTCAATTATTACCCACTGCTTAGACCGGGCGATCGCTTTCCCGTGAATGATCCTCATTTGCTGCCTTGGTTAGAGCCACGCCCTGACGATCGAGGTGCGTTTTTACATGGGTTATTAGAGAGCATTGCACGGATTGAAGCGGAGGGCTATCGCTTGTTACAATCCTCTGGCGCAAACGAGTTAAAGCGAGTTTACACCGCAGGCGGAGGAGCCGTTAATCAACCTTGGAGCGTGATTAGAGAACGTCATCTTAAGGTTCCGGTTCGTCGATCGAGGCAAACCGAGGCAGCTTATGGAACCGCTCAGTTGGCAATGCCATCAAGCAATTTGATCCCAAAATTGACCGCTTGATCGTTCGTTTCAAGAGTTTTTCTGCTCATAGAGAGTTCAAGTTCACAGTGGGAATACTGAAAGCGGGCGAGGAGACCCCTTATTTTTAATCGTGTTTTTAGCATGTGGCAAAGGCTAACTAATTCTATTCAAAGTTTGAAAACTTATGGGGATCTAAGTCCTGATCTGCGACTTAGATGTCGGGTCAATCTGGCTCTGCGCGATCGCCCCTATCACCGCTTAGAACGGTGGCATCAAACCTTTTGGCAACCTTTAGAGGTGTCTAGCGAGATTGCAGAATTTGTCTATCAGCAAATGGAATCTTATTCTGGCTTAAAGTTTGCTTATGTGTTGCCGAGCGATCGCCTGACTGAAGATCTCAGTTTGCCGCTCGTGTGCTGGTTTGACTGGGAGTCAACGCTCTGCGATGATTTTTACGATCGCTTTGGGGTCGATATCAGCAGCCGCTTTAACGTGTCTCACCTGGCAACGATTCAAGAATTCGTCGTTTTTCTCAATCAACAATCGCGCCTAGTAAACTACTCTTGAAAGAGTGGTTAGTGGTTGTGGTGGATGGATAAGCCATTGGATGTTGAGCAATCTCAAGCGGTTGCCAAACAGATTAAAAGCAAAGGAAAAGCCAGTTTTGACAATGCTCACAGAGCAGCACTCGTCACCGAAGACGCGATTTATGTGCAGGGGTTTTTGGTTTATGAGGGGTCTCCGTTTAAGCCGATCGAGCATGGTTGGTTAGAGGTGAGCGATCACCTGATCGATCCAAACTTTCCCCATCTGAATCGCCGCGCCGATCAGCTTTTTTATTTTCCGGCTCAACGACTCACCCTAAAGCAGCTTAAAAGGGCGATCGAAGACGCTCAAGAAGACTATCCCGAAGACGACTCGCTGCCGATCTATGGCAAGGCTCCTTACGAATATTATGGTGACGTGATGTTGGGCGGAAAGGACTATATAGAAGCGCATCAAGCTGCCGAAGCCAAGTGCAAAGAACTCAACAAACCAAAGTCGAGAAATAGCACGGGTGATGAAATCTAACCTTAGCGTGAAGCGCCGATCGCAATGCTCCGATGAAATGAACGTCAGGCGTTAGAGAGGCAACTTCATGGAAACTCAAGATAGAGTCAGTCAACAACCCGCGATGAGACCTCTGGGGCAGACCTCAATTAGGCTCTCTCCGATCGCTCTCGGCGGGATGCCTTTGTCACTGAGCGGCAGACCCGCAGAATCGCAAGCGATCGCCACCATTCACAAAGCGCTTGATCTAGGCGTTAACTTGATCGACACCTCAGATGCTTATTGCCAAGACGAGTCAGACAAACATCACAACGAGCGGTTGATTCACAAAGCTATTCAGCAATATTCAGGCGACACCAGTCGAGTTTTGGTCGCAACCAAAGGCGGATTGATGCGCCCCAACGGTGCCTGGACTCAGAACGGCAACCCTCAGCATTTGCGAAAAACTATTCGTGAGAGCCATGCAGCGCTGGGTGGACAGGAACCGATCGCGCTTTGGCAATATCACTCTCCTGATCCCAACTATTCGATCGAAGATTCGTTGACTCCGGCGAAAGAAGCGGTTGCCGAAGGGCTGATTCGATTAGTGGGTGTGTCTAACTTTTCGGTTGAGCAAATTAAACGCGCCCGCGAAGTTGTCGAAATCGTTTCGGTGCAAAATCAATACAACCCCTGGCATCGGCAACCAGAATCAGACGGGGTGCTGGAATATTGCCAATCCGAAGGCTTAACGTTTTTGCCGTGGAGTCCATTAGGGGGCAGTCGGCGGGTCAAAGAATTGAGTAAAGTGGGAGCGATCGCCAATCTCGCTGACGAAAAGCAAATCTCAGTCTATGCCCTAGTGTTAGCATGGCTATTAGCAAAGTCTCCCTGCGTTGTGCCGATTCCGGGGGCAACCAAACCTGAGAGCATTGCAGACTCAGTGACGGCGGCTCAGGTAACTTTGACGGATCAAGACGTAGAAGCGATCGATCGGGCAACTCAGTGACGCAGCCCACCCTAAACAATTCGTGGACGTGCTAACCTCTCTTCAATCCCTAATCTGCTGAGAAGCACCGCTCCCTACTGAAATGTTCAACGCCACCGAAATTTTTATCGATGCTTTTGTCGGGCAGCTTCAAGAAGGCTATCACCGCACTTATGGCAACCTAAAAACTAGCTATGCTGACATTTTGGGCTGGGCCGGCAGCATGGCATTAGAGAATATCGCCAATAGCGATGCCCTCTATCACGATGTCGAACACACGATTTTGGTGACGTTAGTCGGGCAAGAGATTTTGCGCGGCAGACACATTCGCGATGGCGGGGTTTCGTGCGAAGACTGGCTGCACTGCATCATTTCGCTCAACTGTCATGATATTGGCTATGTCAAAGGGGTGTGTCGCGACGATCGCGGCGGACTCTATGCGACAGGCGTTAACGACACGATGACCGACCTGCCGCCTGGTGCTAGTGATGCGGGTTTGACTCCTTATCACGTCGATCGGGGCAAACTGTTTATTGAGGAGCGATTTGGGGGACACAAGCTGATCGATGCCGACATTATCAAGCGCAACATCGAACTGACGCGCTTTCCGGTTCCCAATGCTGAAGATCACCGAGACACCATTCACTATCCAGGATTAGTGCGAGCAGCAGATCTGATTGGTCAACTGAGTGACCCGCGCTATTTGAAGAAAATCAACGCCTTGTTTTATGAGTTTGAAGAGACTGGAGTCAACAGAGCACTGGGCTATAACCATCCGGGCGACTTGCGAAAAAACTACCCAAAGTTTTTCTGGGATGGAGTTCACCCTTATATCCAAGACGCTTTGCGCTATTTGAATCTAACCCAACAAGGGCAGCAAATCGTCGCAAACCTTTACGCTAATGTGTTTGTCGTAGAACACGAATAAAATCGCAAATCAGCCCCCGGATTCCCGCCCTACTGTGTACACACAGATTGCTTCAAGTTCGGATTCCTTGGGGATCGCCCCCTAAATCCCCCATTTTGGGGGACTTTGAAACTGGAATCTTAGCTCAAAGTCCCCCACCCGTGGGGGATTTAGGGGGCTTCCCGAATTCACAACCGAAGCAAACCACTTATGTCGAACTGACGTTAAATTATTCCGCTATCCAACAATGCCTTAATTCTATCAATCCACCCGCTGCAAAGGAGTCAATCTAGGGTCAATAATTCGTCGCCCGATATCAGGAAATTTGACCGCTAAACAGGTTTTATTTCCCGAATCGAAGACGTGAGTCACTTCGCCCACCCCAAATCGTTTATCCACAACCAGTTCGCCCACACTCCAATCGGCTTCAACGCTGCTAGTTTGAGGCTGCGATCGTTCTGGTTTAGCAACCGCCGATTTAGTTCTTTGAACAGTCGCCGTAATGTTTGACTCCATCAAATCTTTTGGCATCTCTTTTAGGAATGCCGACGGTTGAGCCATCTCACGGTTGCCATACAAGCGACGTTCGCGAGCATAGGAGATAAACAATCGCTCTTGAGCGCGGGTGATGCCGACATAGCAAAGCCGACGTTCTTCTTCGATCGCCGCCGGGTCATCCAGCGATCGAAAGCTCGGAAACAATCCTTGCTCCAACCCCACCAAAAACACAACCGGAAATTCCAGCCCTTTAGAAGCGTGTAGCGTCATTAAAGAAACTTTGGTGGCTTCTTCGTCTTTGTCATCGAGATCTGAGGCGAGAGATGCCCCCGCAAGAAACGCAATCAGGCTCGTGTCTTCGTTTTCTTCTTCAAATTGCAGAACGGCGTTGTAGAGTTCCTGCACGTTTTGAAACCGTTCTTCGGCTTCGTCAGTGCCTTGAGCTTTCAGGTCTGTTAAATAGCCCGACTCTTCTAAAATGCCTTGCACTAGCTCAGAGGCAGAAACCGCATCCATCTGCGATCGCCACTTCTGAATCATTTGGGCGAAGCTAATCACCCCTTTTGAACTGCGCCCCGCCAAACTTTTAACCGAAGTTTCATCAATTAGAATCTCCCAAAGCGGAATATCTAACTCAACCGAGGCTTTTTGCAGCGCATCGATCGTTGTCTTGCCGACTCCGCGACGGGGAGCGTTAATCACCCGCAGCAAGCTTAAAGTATCGGATGGGTTGGCGATCGCTCTCAGATAACCCAAGACATCTTTGATTTCTTTACGATCGTAGAATCGCAATCCGCCCACGACTTTATAAGGCACACCCCAACGCACGAGCGATTCTTCAAAGGCACGAGACTGAGCATTTGTGCGATAGAGAATCGCAAATTTGCCCCAGTTAAGTTCAGCATTCAGATGCTCTAACGTGCGAATCTGTTGCACCACAAATTCGGCTTCGGCAACCTCGTCGTCAGCACGGTGACAATAAACAGGAGCGCCTTCTCCACGAGTCGGCTTGAGAATTTTATCAATCCGTTCGGTGTTGTTGTCGATCAAATGATTGGCAAGTTGCAGAATGTTTTCGGTCGATCGATAGTTCTCTTCGAGCTTCACCATTGTGCGGGTGTCGTCATCGGGCAGACTATCGCCAAAGTCTTGCTGGAAGCCCATCAAAATCTTGAAATCTGCCATCCGAAACGAGTAGATCGACTGATCGGCATCCCCGACGACGAAGACCGATCGATAGTCCCATTCGTTAAACAACTCGGCTGATTCACCGTTGGTTACGAGCAGTCGCAGCAGATCATATTGAGTGCGATTGGTGTCTTGATATTCGTCTACTAAGATGTGGCGAAAGCGTTTGTGCCAATAGGCTCGAATCTGTTCATTTTGACGAAATAGCTGCACAGGTAGCCAGATTAAATCATCGAAGTCTACTGCATTATTTTCAGCTAATTTATCTTGATACATACTATAGACATTTGCAATCACTCTGCCTCTAAAGTTAGGTTGCTCTTGTTCTAAATCTCGTGGCGACCAACCTTTGTTTTTAGCGTTACTGATGGCATAACGAACCGATCGCGGCTCAAATTTTTTGTCGTCTAAATTCAGTTTATTAATGATGATGTCTTTGACTAAACTCTGAGCATCTGACTCATCAAAAATCGAGAAGTTCTTCGTCCATTTGCGTCCCTTTTCGTCCTGAAACTTCTCGATATCAAAGCGCAAAATACGACAGCAAAGGGCATGAAACGTGCCAATCCACAGATCTTTGATGATGGTTTTGTAGACCTTCGATCGGATGCTCGTTTGCTGCTGATTTGTCAACTCTAATAAAGGTTTGCCAAATTCGCTGTGGGCTTGACGATCGGCAAATAGCTTCTCGATCCGCTCTTTCATTTCTTTGGCGGCTTTATTGGTAAACGTCACCGCTAAAATGCTTTCTGGATCGACGCGATGAGTCAGCACCAGGTTAGCAATCCGATAAGTGAGGGCGCGGGTTTTGCCAGAGCCTGCCCCCGCAATCACTAAAAGCGGCCCACAAAAATGCTCGACGGCTTGCCGTTGCGAAGAGTTGAGGTGGCTGAGAAATTCGGTGCTTTGCGTCATGGCGGGTGGAGGGTGGAACAGAAAAGCGCCTCCATGACCAGGTTATCGTATCTGGAGGGGAAGATTGAAGACTGAATGAGATCTCGCCTCATCAAGTAGCTGTCTCAAAATCCACTCCAGCTTTAAGTAGCTACTTAAAAATCGTAACCAGCACAGGTCTAACGTTGAGGATGAAGCAGGCTGAATATGAGCAGAGAAACTAGCCAATTTTATGGTAGATTCGCAAATTTGGGTGACAAATCTTGCTTCTCCACGACGATTTGCACAAACCGAAATTGGCTCACCAGAGTCAGTCAAATCTTTAGTAGTATTTCTTACATCGGCTTCTAGTAGCGCTTAGAACCCTAATTTTTATTACACGAACCTCTAGGGATAGGAGGAATTCTCTTTAGTTAATAGGAAATTTGTTCGTTTTTACGAAAACAAATATAAATTTATTATAAACAGTTAAAAAATTCCTTGAAGTTACCGTATCATCTGTTCAACCTATTAATTGAGGCGAGAAAGAATATTGACTTGTAAATAATTTTATGCATCAGAAATTCAGTTTCACTTGTGAACTGATGAACTGATCAGCGTACATCTACTGAGACGGTAAAAATTAGTGTGGTGGTGTTTTTGATGAATTTCCCGACAAAGCCGTTGGGGAGTGGACTCCTGCGTCTTCTACTAGTGCTTCTGTTTACAGGAGGCTTAAAGGGTCGGATTTTGCCTGCCAATAGTCAGACCGCGACTGATGTGGTTAATACAGCGACTGGCAACTTTCGCCCTGCGGCTGATCCCACTACTCCTGTTCAGGGTGTCACTTCTAACCCAACTTCTGTGACTGCAACGGTGGCAGGTCGCCCCGGTTTAGAACTCGTGAAAACAGGCGATCGAGCTGCCGCCGAACCCGGCGACACCGTGATCTATCGACTGGTCATTCGCAATACAGGTTCCGCAACAGCCTCGAATATTACGGTTCGTGATACGTTACCCCTCGGACTTCAATTCATCTCAAAATCTCAAAAGGCTTCACTGACAACGGGTGGCACCACTAGCGATGTCAGCAGCACCCTGGCTCGACCTACGGTGAACCGATCGGTGATCACCTTCAACTTCCCCGGAACCCTAGCACCTCAGCAAACCTTGACGCTGGTCTACGCCGCCGTTCTCTCCCCTGACGCGATTCGCGGTACGGGACGCAACCTCGCCGTTGCCCAAGGAACTAGCCCGCTAGGGCCGTTAACGAGCAACACTGCCAGCCACTTATTGAGAATTCGCAACGGAATTTTATCGGATTGCGGCACCATCTTGGGTCGGGTGTTTGTCGATAAGAACTTTGACGGCGAACAGCAAAAAGGAGAACCGGGCGTTCCCAATGCCGTGATCTTTATGGATGACGGTAATCGCATCACCACTGATGCAAACGGCTTATACTCGCTGCAATTTGTAATCGCAGGCTACCGCAATGGCACCCTCGACCTGACAAGTTTACCGGGGTATACCTTAGCGCCAAACCGTTATCGCATTGAAAACAATAGCCAATCACGGCTCGTCAAAGTCGCTCCGGGCGGTCTGGTCAGAATGAATTTTGCAGTGACACCAACCTTTGGGGAGGGACGACGCAAGTGATGCACTACCTCTCATCAGTTAAATTTGGGCTGAGTTTAATTACCTCTACCTTTGGAGCGATTACGCTTGCCTCAGTCAGTCGAGCCGTTGAGTTACCTCCTGCGTCTGAAGCGCTGGCAGCCGTTAGCACAATCGGCAACTCCACAGAAACCGCGCCTCTGCTACCCAATTCTTTAGACCTCGCGGCGACCCTCAATCTGACTCCTGTTAAGCCATCAGCCAAAAATTCTCAAACCGCACAGGTTCCAGAGCCGACCCCACGAGAGCAAACGCCGAGTCCGCGAGATGTCGCACCGATCGCGCCTCCGGCAAGTCCGCAAGCCCCTGCTTCGACTCCAACTCCACCTGGCGGATCGGTTGCACCTGTCGCTAATCCGACTTCGACAAAAGCGCCGATCGTTCGCGTCGAACTGATTCCCGCATCCACGTCTCGCGTTCCCGCCGATGGTCGCTCAACCGTCACCCTTTCTGGACAGATTGTGGATGAAAGCGGCGCTCCGGTAAACGTGGATGCAACGGTGACGTTGACCAGCAGTGCGGGTAAGTTTATTGGCGCAGATGCCGACACCGATCGGGCTGGGTTCCAAGTCATGGCTCGACAGGGGCGGTTTTCGGTCGAGTTGCAGTCTACGCTAGAGCCGAAGAAAGTGCGAGTTCGGGCGGCGATCGACGAGCCGAAAAAAGATCTGAAGTTGACAGAGCCTCCTTTCGCGTTTCCGACCACCTTGCCAGGACAGTCTGATTCTGAAAATCTGGAAGCTTACACCGACGTTGAGTTCATCACAAATCTGCGTCCGTCTCTGGTGTCAGGGGTAATTAATGTTCGCATTGGGGCAGGCGGAACCGACTTCTATAGCCGATATCGAGATTTTCTGCCGCCTGGAGTAGACGGGACTCGATTTGATGTCAGCACCGCTATTTTTGCCACAGGCAAAGTAGGCGACTGGCTGTTTACAGGGGCTTTTAACAATCAACGTCCGCTCAACGAAACCTGCGACGGCACGACGCGACTATTTCGCGATCTTCAGTTCTGCGACCAAAACTATCCAACTTATGGCGATAGCTCGACCGTTGATTATTTAACGCCTTCGATCGATAGCGTCTACTTCAAACTTGAGCAGACAGCACCCGGAGGCGGACAAAACTACGCCATGTGGGGCGACTATCGCACCGAGGAGTTTGCCACCGCATCGCAATATTTTACGGCGACGACTCGTCAACTGCACGGGTTTAAAGCCAACTATAACTTCGGCGATCTGCAAGCCACCTTAGCTTATGGCAATAATCTGGACGGCTTTCAGCGAGATACGATCGCCGCAAACGGCACGAGTGGTTATTACTTCTTGTCACGGCGGTTGCTGATCGGCGGTAGTGAAAACGTGTTTATCGAGACGGAAGAAATCAACCGTCCGGGTAGCGTTGTTGAGCGAGTGCCGCTTTATCGCATTAAGGATTATGAGATTGACTACGATCGCGGCTCGATCATCTTCCGCCGTCCGATTCAAGCGACTGAGTTTGATTTGTTTGGGCGGGTGCTAGTGCGGCGCATCGTCGTCACTTATGAATATGAAGGCATCGGCACAGGTGGCACTGACCTCTACGCGGGGCGACTGCAATATAACTTCTCTCGCGAAGCCAAGCGAGAAAGCTGGGCAGGGTTGAGCTATCTGAGAGAAGACAAGGGCAGCCAAGACTTTGAGCTATTTGGAGTCGATGCACTGTACTCGTTTGGCAAAGATGGACAGATTGTGGCGGAATATGCCCGATCGAACAACGCCAATCCTTTTTCAGATAAGGTTTCGGGTTCTGCCTATCGAGTCGAAGCCAAAGCAACCCTAGCTCCGGGTTTGTTAACACGAGCCTATTATCGATCGACCGACGAGAATTTCTCAAACAACGCCACGTTTAGCTTTACGCCGGGGCAAACCCGCTTTGGGGCAAACGTCGCAGCAAAAGTGGGAGAAAACACTCAGTTTCGGGCACAGATCGATCGCGAAGTTAATTTCGGGATTGCTTCGGTCAACACGATCGGCTTGGTTGATGCGTTTGACCTCAGCACCAACGTTTTCTGTACGACTCCCGGTGTGTCACCCTGCGGACAGGAACCGCTGCGGGCAGGTCGCGTTGACAACAGCCTGACCACGATCAGCGCGGGGGTCGAGCAGAAATTTGGCATCGTTACCGCTAGTTTAGATTGGGTTAACCGCAGTCGTGAAGATCGCGTTACCAACAATCTCGACGGTGACAGCAACCAACTGGTTTCGCGGTTATCGGTGCCGTTTAACGATCGCCTCACCTTTCGCGCTCAAAACGAACTTAGTTTAGGCAGCGACGATTCGCTTTACCCCGATCGCACCACGTTAGGGCTGGATTGGAAAGTCTATCCGGGTGTAACGATGCGACTGGCGCAGCAGTTTCTCTCTGGCGGTCAGTTTTCTAACAACTCGATCACTAGTTTAGAGACACTCGTCGATCAGCGGTTGAGCGACGACACCTCGATCACTGGGCGCTATGCCGTGCTGTCGGGGGTGAATGGAGGCGTAACGGGGCAAGGCGCGATCGGACTCAATCACCGAATTGTGCTGTCGCCCGGTTTGCGAATTAACCTCGGCTACGAGCGGATTTTTGGCGACATCTTTGCCTACACTGGCGCAGGTCAGCAGTTTGCTCAACCTTACGCAGTCGGGCAAAGTTCTGCCTCGCTGGGTGTGACTTCGGGCGATAGCTACAGCGTTGGGGTCGAATACACCGATAACCCAGACTTTAAGGCGAGTGCGCGGTTTGAGCGCCGCAACTCAGACTTAGGTAACAATACCGTCTGGTCAGCCGGAGCCGCTGGAAAGGTTTCTCCTGCTTTGACGGCATTAGTCCGCTTCCAGCAAGCCAACGCCTCTAATCAGTTGCTTACCGGGTTGGGCGACACGTCAAATGTCAAAGTCGGCTTGGCTTACCGCGATCCCAATAGCGATAAGTTCAATATGCTGTTCCGCTATGAATATCGGCAAAATCCTGGAGTGAACCCGACCACGCTGTTGTTTGGCAGCGGCACTGGCTCAAAGGTGCATTTAGGCTCGATCGAAGCGATTTATGCCCCTAACTTTCGCTGGGAATTCTTCGGCAAATATGCCCTGCGAAGCACTCAATCTTACTCAGCGCGAGATTTAGTCGGCACGAACTTCATTTCCTTAAGCCAGCTACGGGCCACTTATCGACTCGGCTACAACTGGGATTTGGGCGGCGAAGTGCGGTGGATCGGACAATCAATCACAGGCTTTAACGAGGTCGGATTTTTGCTCGAAGTGGGCTATTACCTAACGCCCAATCTCAGAGTGGCAGCCGGATATAGCTTTGGAGACATCAACAACGATCGCGACTTTGATGGCAGCCGATCGCAAGGTGGCTTTTATGCAGCCCTCTCCTTCAAGGTGAACGAACTCTTTAATGGCTTTGGCTTGCAAAAAGTTGCGCCGCCGCAACAGCAAGAGTCACAGATTAAACCTACGGCAACACTACCGCCCACGCAGTCACAAATTCCTGGGATCGCACCCGCAGCAACGCTGCAACAAACGCCGACGGCAAACGTGGTTGTGGGAGAAGGACAATGATGAGCAATCGAAGAAAGCAAAAAGGAAACAGGGTGAAGGGCGAACAAAGGCTAATCTCACTGCTGCTGTTAACGGTTTTTGGGTGGTTGCCAATGGCTCCACTACTGGCGCAAGAAGCAGCCTCGGCTCGGCTACGAGTGGTTGTCAATAGTGATCAAGATAGCGTTCAAGCCGATGGCGGGCTGACATTGCGAGAAGCGATCGAGCTAGTCAACGGAACGCTATCGGTCGATCGGCTCAGTGAGGCTGAAAAAGCTCAAGTCTCGGCGGCAACGGGGGAGACTTCAGAAATCGCCTTTCAGCTTCCAACTGGACAAACGGTGATTCGAGTTGCGCGGCAGTTGCCTGATTTAGCCGTCCCGCTGGTGATCGACGGCACGACGCAAACTGGATATGCGGCAGACACTCCCGCGATCGCAGAACTGCCGCTGGCTGCTCCGATCGTCGAACTCACTGCCACTCAAGGCGCATTTGTTCCTCGTGGTTTAACAGTAGTTTCCGATAACGTCACGATTCGCGGTTTAAGCATTTACGGCTTTACTGACGACCATGACGACACAGCAAGAACGCCTCCGGCAGACATCTTTATCGCGCATCGCTTGCCACCTCCCGATGTCAGTCAGCAAGCCATGCCTGCCAGCAACGCGCCTTTTTACGATCGTGACGTTCCTCCTAAAAACGTTCTGATTGAGAACAACTGGCTAGGAATTCGCCCTGATCAAAGTGTTCCGCCGACAACTTCGGCGTTTGGCGTGTCGGTGTTTAACAGCACAGGCACCACGATTCGGCGTAACTGGATTGCGAATCATGATGGCAGCGCGGTGATTACTTCGGTGAGATCGGATAACTTAGTCGTCACCGAAAACGCGATCGTCGGCAACGGCATCGCTGGAATGCCCGACGGCATTCGGCTTGAGGGCAACATCGCTCAAGCGCAAGTGACCGGAAATCTGATTTGCGGCAACGATGGCGCAGGAGTTTACCTGTTTAAGCCTCAAGGCGCGGCTCAGATTCGCGATAACCAAATCACCTATAACGGTCGGCGCTATCGTCGAGCGGCGGTTTACTTAATGGGCAATGACCATCAGGTGACTGGCAACACGATCGCGCATCAAGCCGGCCCTGGCGTAGTTGTGGCTTCCTTCCCGCGCAGCAGTCGCAATGTGATTCAAGACAATCGGTTTTCAGCACTTGAAGGACTCAGCATTGATTTAGTCACTCAGGATAATGTTAGTGTTCACGACTATCAGCGCGGCGACAACATTAACCCCAAGCGCAACTCGCCCAATCGTCGCAAAGACACTGGCAACGAGGCGATCAACGCCCCCGAATTTACTTCTAGAGACTTTATTCTTTCTGGCACTCAAGCCCAACTGACCGGAAAAGCTGACCCCGGCTCACAGGTTGAGATCTATCGCGTCACTGAAGGAGATTTTGCTTACGGCCCGTTAAGTGAACCACTCGGATCGACTTCGGCCGATAGTCAAGGACAGTTCACCCTCACGGCAGATGCTCTTAAGTCAGGAGAACGGGTGACAGCGATCGCTACTGATCCCCGGTATGGCACATCAGAGCCTGCGCGCAACGCTCTAGTCAGAACGGCAGATACGACCACCCCCGTTTTAACACCGACACCGAACGCAGTTCCACGCTGTACTAATCCGCCTGTTGCTCAAGTGCCACCTGTTCCGGTGGTGCCGCAGACGACCCCGATCGTGCTTAAAGTTCCTAAAAACGTTCACTTTGCACTCGATAAAGATTTCATCAGTCCCACGAGTGCCAAAGTACTCGATCGCATTGCTCAAGTCCTCTTAGAAAACCCCAACATTATTGTGGAACTTCAAGGACACACTGACCCCCGTGCGAGTGATGCTTATAACCTCGATTTGGGTAAGCGACGAACAATCTCGACGCGAAACTACCTGATCCGCAAAGGCATTGACCCCGCCCGGATGACGGTGCGATCGTTTGGAGAACGGCAGCGCATTTCTGATGGAGACACCCGCTTAGACTTTGCGCGCGATCGTCGCGTCGAACTGATCTACAAAGATGCCAGAAACATTGAAGTGATTGTTCAGGAAGAAGACCTGCAACTAGAACCCGCAGGAGGTGTGAGGTAGTGCGATCGTTTGTTTCCCATAAGTTAGTGAGTCGTTTCTCTAAAGTTTGGTGCTTATTGGCTAGCAGCACCCTGGCTGTCTTGCTTTGCCCTCCTAACCCGGTAAAAGCTCAAACTGTACTCCCATCCTTCCCAGGACTCAACTTTCAAACGAGTGGGCCGTCTCGCCCTGCCAACGTTGGCGACTGGTATACCACCAACCAAGCGGGTAAAGTAGGGGGCTATCAGCCTCACCAATTTTTTATCAACCTTACCCAGGCTGATATCACCAGCGCTGGAGGCAGTGTCACTATTTCGATTATTGACGCAGGTAGTGGCGGGCCTCGCGATGAGGTGAACGGCGGAACCATTGGCGCTGGCGGCCCTAACATTGATCCAACTCGCTTTCGGCTTCTTGACTCAGCGGGGACAGAGCTTAGTAATCAGACGCTTACGGGTCCCGCAGATATCAGCTTTCCGGCGATCACGGTGCCAGGGGTTTACACGGTCACCAGTGAGACGGGGGCACTTCCTATTTCCGGGGGCACTAACGTCCTCCTCAATAACGACGATAATGGCTTCCTGATCTCGATTCCAGGGGTTTCTAACCTGCTGATCGGTCAGGTGAAAGGCACGTTTCAGCAGGACACAGGCGGAAATATCACGGTTCCGTTTTTCGCACTCATTCCTCCCGGCACCACTAATCTGTTTCTTCGCGACTTTGACCTAGACAGCCCCAACCTCAACCCCACTGTTACGCTTTCCTACACTAGCCCGACGGGCCCTGTCCCTGGTGGAACTATTTCAGGCAACGCGGTTTGGAACAACAATGGTGACCTCAACAATGGCGGTGATAGCATCCCTGTGGCAGGTCTTGCCAATGCAGGAATCTGGACATTAACGCTCAGTAACTACAGCTCAAATAACCAAGCGCTGCTGGAAGCCAACATCGGCACCACACCGGGAAATCGAATTCCCTTGTTCGATCGTCAGCCCACTAGAGCTGGAAACTTCACGATCACGCCCGATACGACTCTTGCAACCACGATCGGCACTGCGGTCGATCACCCGTTTACCGTCACCAACAACTTTTTTACCTCCGATATTATCAATCTAGTAGTCACCGGAACCAACGGCAACTACACGGCGGTCTTACTCGACTCAGCCGGAAACCCGTTGCCTGAAAGTGATGGCAACAATGTACCCGACACCGGGATTCTCACACCGGGGCAAACGCGCAGCTTTATTCTGCGGGTGACCCCCAACGCGGGCGCACCTCCCCAGGATGTCACCCTAATTAACGCGACTTCTTTTCTAGACACCCGCGTTCGTCAACAGTCCAATTCTCCAGCACCGACCCCACAGGTTGTCACCAAAACCACCACGATCACCGCCAATACGGGCACGGGCACGATCGGCGATACGGTCTTCAACGATCTCAATGGCAATGGCATTCAAGATCCCGGAGAAACCGGAGTTACAAGAGTCACCCTCACCCTTTCAGGGACAGACACCAACAACAATCCGGTTAACCAAACCGTCGTAACCAACGCTGCCGGAAATTATCAGTTCACCGCCCTCAATCCAGGAACCTACACCGTCACGGCAACGCCGCCAGCGGGCTTTAGTGGCACCAATACTAACCCGCAAACGGTGACGCTAACCACAGGGCAAAACATTCCTACAGTAGATTTTGGGATTCGGCAGACTCCAGGTGCGATCGGCGATACGGTCTTCAACGATCTCAATGGCAATGGCATTCAAGATCCCGGAGAAACCGGAGTCGCAGGAGCCACTCTCACCCTGAGAAATTCGGCAGGAACCGTCTTAGCAACCCTGGTAACTGATGCCAATGGTAACTACCAGTTTACCAATGTACCACCGGGGAACAACTACACGGTCACGGTCACGCCGCCGTCTGGGTTCTCAAATACGACCCCATTGGTGCAGACGATCGCGACCCTCAATCCTGGTCAAAACGTGCCAACGGTTGACTTTGGGTTAAGACAGCTTCCCGGCACGATCGGAGATTTCGTCTTCAATGATGCCAACAACAACGGCACTCAAGACCCCGGCGAAACCGCTGGAATTGCTGGAGTCACGCTGACGCTCCGAAACCAGGCAGGCGCAGTTGTCGCAACTACGACCACGAACGCAGGCGGAACCTACCAGTTCACCAATGTCACGCCTGGTAACTACACCGTCACCGCTACCGCCCCGGCTGGCTCTAGAGTCACCACGCCTACGCCCCTCTCGGTCACGCTTGGCTCTGGTCAAACCATTGACACCGCAGACTTTGGGGTCTTTGCTCAAACGGGAACGCTGGGCGATCGCGTCTTTAACGACTTTGACGGCAACGGCATTCAAAACGGTACTGAGCCGGGTCTAGCTGGGGTCACCGTCACCTTGACAGGCCCGAATATCGCTACCCAGACTACGACCACCAGTGCAACGGGAACCTACAGCTTTACGGGACTACCCGCTTCAGTCGGTGCGGGCTACACGGTGACGATTAGCACTCTCCCGGCTGGCTTCACGCCAACGACGACTTCCACAGGCGCACCCGCTCCCCCAGGCGCACCGAGTCTGACTCAGACTGTGGTGTTTCCGGCAGGTGCCAACATTGACACCGTAGACTTTGGAGTCAGACAAGCCCCTGCGACGATCGGCAACCTGGTCTTTAATGACCTCAATGGCAATGGCGTGGCTGACCCCGGTGAGCCGCCGCTTCCTAACGTGCCAGTCACGCTGCTCGACCCTCAGGGCAATCCGTTTGCTAGCACTAACACTAACGCAGCAGGGAACTTTACCTTTACCAACGTGCCACCGGGCATTGCGTTTACGGTTATTGCCACACCCCCGGCTGGGTTTACGGGCACCACACCTAATCCACAGCCTGTTCCTGCCTTAACGCCAGGGCAAGTCTTCAACGTCCCGATCGGACTGCGAACTGCACCAGGCACGATCGGAACTCTGGTCTTTAATGACCTGAATGGTAATGGCACCCCTGACCCCGGTGATCCTGGCATTGGGGGAGTCACAGTCACGTTGAGAAACGCCGCAGGAGCCGTCGTCGGCACCACCATCACCGATGCCAACGGCAACTACAGCTTCCAGAATGTGCCGCCCGGAAACTACACCGTGACAGTCACCCCGCCTGGAGGTGCCAATGCCACCACGCCAGTCACCCTTCCGGTGACGCTGGCCCCAAGGCAATCGGTCTTGACTGCTAACTTTGGTTTCGGAATCGGCGGTCAAGGGCTGCGGCTCGTCAAACGCATCACCAATGTGACTCGCAATGGTGCGTCTATTCCTGGATTTGACTTCAACGCCATTCAGGATGACCCCTCAACGCTGAACGATAATGCCCCCGGATGGTCACAAATTCCGCTTCGAGGGCAAATTAGAGTCACAGGAGGCAACCAGATTCGCACCGGAGACGAAATTACCTACACGGTTTACTTCCTATCCGATGGGCCAACCGTGGCATTTGGCACTAACCTCTGTGACCAAATTCCGACGGGCACTGGCTTCTTAGCTAACACCGCGCAGATTCAACGGAACAACACCGCCCCAACTGCGGGAGGCACTCCGTTCTCGCCATTAGCTCCACTGCCTGCTGGAAACGCTTGCCAAAATCAAACCAATCCCAACGGATCGGTGATTTTTGGACTAGGAGACGTTCCTAACACCGCAGGCAACAACTTTGGTTTTGTGCGCTTCCGCGTCCGAATCAATTAACGAAATGGGGTGATGCCACGATCGAGTTAGGACTTGCTGACTGCGACTTGTGGCATTACCTCAACGCTCAACCCGACTCAATTCCTCGTGCTCTATCAATCTGGGCAGCCGACGATCACTTCTGGTTGCTCAAAGGAGATCCTGAATCGTGCAATCTTCCCGACTCGGCTTATCAACTCGACGTTTATGTGAGCTAGTAGGTGGTCTTACTTGCCTCCTGCTGGCAACCCGCCCTACTTCTGTCAGTGCTCAAACCGTTCTCTTTCAAGAAACCTTTAAAGAATCTGCCACGATCTCGCCCTTTATTTCGGGGGGATCGGGCTTAGGGGTGGGCGGTCTTCCTTGCTTGACGGCAACTCCACCAGTAAGCGGGTCTACAATCCCAAACTGTTCATCAGGCAACCTCGATCCGAATGGTTCGGGAGCGCTGCGGTTAACCACCAATGACCCAAATCAGCGAGGGTTTGTCATTTATAACCAGCCCATTCCATCGCAGTTTGGACTGTCTATTTCGTTTGATTTTTTCGCCTACAACGGCACGGGTGCCGATGGGCTGACGTTCTTTTTGATCAATGCCAATGCCAACCCGACGCGGGCAGGATCGTTTGGGGGATCACTGGGCTACGCTCAACGCATTAATACGATCGTGCCCACTGAGCCAGTCAATCAGCCGGGTCTATTGGGGGGATATGTAGGAATCGGGTTCGACGAGTTTGGCAATTTTGCCAATGACACCGAAGGGCGAGGCAGCGGCAGCGACCCGACCTGTACGCCGTCTCCGTTTGGTAGCCGACTGATTCCAGATTCGGTGACGGTGCGCGGGGCGGGCAGTGGGCAGACAGGCTATTGCTATATTTCTAACTCAGGAACCCTAGCAGCAGGAATCGACAATAGCACGGCAACAACTCGAACTGTCGCCCGCAGAACTGCCCGCATCACACTAACACCGGGGGCAGCGCCGACGATTCGAGTCGAGGTAGATTTTGGCTCTGGGTTTCAAACCGTGGTCGCGGCCTTGCCTGCGCCATCAGGGTTTCCAGACGCATTTAAGTTTGGTTTTGCGGCTTCGACTGGCAACCAAAATAACGTTCACGAGGTTCAAAATCTGGTGGTGCAATCGCTGATCCCGGCACCACAGCCTCGATTGGGAATTGCAAAACAGGTGGGGGTTCCGGTCGATAACAACGATGGCACTTTCACGATCCCTTACTTGGTCACGGTGCAAAATAGTAGTGTGGTCGATTTAACCGCTGTGCAGGTGGCAGACGACCTGTCATCGACCTTTACCGGAGCCGTAGCTTTTACGATCGTTCCTGGCTCGGTCACCAGTCCGCGATTGCAGGTGAACCCGAATTTCAACGGACGTAGCGACGTGAATTTGTTAGCGGGCACTGACCGTCTTGGAGCAGGAGAAACCGCAACGGTGAGCTTCAACGTTCTGCTGACTCCGGGCGGCAAACAAGGGACTTATTTCAACACCGCGATCGGGACGGCGCGAGACCCTGGAGGCAACCCGCTTAGAGACACTTCGACCAGTGGGGTGACCCCTGATGCCAACGGCAACGGCATTCCTGACGATGACAACACGCCAACCCCGATCGACTTGGCGACTCAATTTCGACTGGTGAAGCGGATTACGGCGACGACTCGCGGAGGTGTGCAGACTCGGTTTGATCGATTTGTAGACGACCCAAATGACTTAAACGACACGGCTCCTGGCTGGTCGCAGCTTTCTCCGGTCGGCGTTATCAGTGGCGATCGCGCCAACCCGCTGCAAAGTGGCGATGAGATTGAATACACGATTTACTATCTGTCAGATGGCACTCAGCCTTTGTTTGGTGCCAGCATTTGTGACGCAGTGCCGACTAACACGACGTTTGTCAGAGAGAGTCAGGCGATCCGATCGGGAAGTGCCCAACCCGCACCCGGAGGCGTTTTCTTTTCGCCGCTGGCCCCGTTGCCCCCAAATAACGCCTGCACCGATCGGCGGAATTTGAACGGGTCAGCGATTTTTGACTTAGGGACAGTTCCAAACACCCCGGCTAATAATGTGGGCTTTGCTCGGTTCCGCGTCAGAATTGATTAACGTGAATTCGACGACTTCGTTACTAGTCCATCGCGCCCCCTAAATCCCCCAAAATTGGGGGACTTTAAGCTAAAATTTCCGGTTCAAAGTCCCCCAAAATGGGGGATTTAGGGGGCAGAAGCCGCTCTTGACGAAGCGAAAAAACTCGTCGAACTGACGTTTGATTAGGGAATGCTGCCGTGATTTATGCCCCATCGCTATCTACTGTTCTACAAACCCTTTGACGTTCTCAGTCAGTTTACTGACAGCAGCCAGCCGCCGCGACAGACGTTAAAAGATTATGTGCCAGTCCGATCGGTCTACCCCGTCGGTCGGCTAGATCAGGATAGCGAGGGGCTAATGCTGCTGACCAATCACGGCGCGCTTCAGCATCGGTTAAGTGACCCCAAGTTTCAGCATCCCCGCACTTATTGGGTTCAAGTTGAGCGCATTCCTGACGAGGCAGACTTAGAGCCGTTACGTCAAGGCATTCAGATTCAGGATTATCGCACCCGTCCTGCTGACGTTTTATTACTCAAGCAGGAGCCTGACTTGCCGCCCCGTAATCCGCCGATTCGCGATCGTAAAGCGATTCCAACCTGCTGGTTAGCGATCACCCTGACTGAAGGGCACAACCGCCAAATTAGACGCATGACCGCCGCGATCGGGTTTCCGACGCTGAGACTGGTCAGGGTAGCGATTTCTCACCTCCGTCTGGAAGGGCTGCAACCCGGCGACTGGCGTGATTTGACAGCAGCAGAATTAGCTCCGTTGCTGTCTGAACTGCGACGCTCAAAGCCTTGAATGAGTGGATTCTACCAACGGGGATTATTTAGGTTCGGGCTTTGCCTGATCTTTGGGTGTGCAGACATAATCAACAACTGCATAGGCACTGCTTCCGGGTTTTGGCTGCGATAACGTTCCGTTATCTCCATACTCAAACTTTTGAATCAGCTTTCTATTTTTGGTATAAGCGTTGACCTTTCTTAAGCGCTGTGACTTGTTGGTGCAGTCTACTGACCATCGGATCACCGCTCCGTGTAGCGGCTGATCGACTTTCGTTTCTAAAAAGGCATTGTTTGCCTGGGGAAATTCGCGATATTCCCAATACCACACGATCGAGCTATTGCGCTGGATCGAGCTTTCATCGACAAAAAACTTGTCGTTAACAGAATTTTCGGCAATCTTAGTCCATTCAACGGCAGACGCAATGGGGGCATAAGCCAGCATTGTGCCAACTATTAAGTAGTGAAAAAGTGGTTTGATCACGATCGGTTAACGTTTAGGAGGGGACGGTTCGGTTGAGGGTTTAGGAGACGGTTTAGCGGTGCCACGAGCGCGCTCGACCGAGGCTTTGGCGTTTTGCATGGCTTGGATCGCAAAGGAGTCGTTGGGGCGCTCATCCAGCGCTCGTGTGAAGTAGAGCAGCGCAGTCGCGGCATCTTTCTGCTGATCGGCGGCATAGCCTGCTTTCATATAGCGATCGTAAACCGAGTTTTGGCTGCCATTCGTCGCTGGAGCAGGCTTGGTCGCAGTAGTCGGAGTTCGCCACTTATAAAAGCTGACCACTTCTTCGACATAGGGGGCGATCGCAGGTTTGCCGTAGCTGGTCGCATCGCCCGTCATCCACCAGGCGGCCACTCGACGCACTGCCATAAACTCGTTGTTGCCACTGGCGCGATATTCGTCTCGCAAGACATCGCGAATCACGCAGGTGACGACTGATTTGGCGGCGGTGGCATTGGCTTCAAACTCAGTTGGCGAAAGCTCACGACCCGTACACTGTTTTGACCAGCGCGCCAGCGTATCGGGTTTGACCTGCCATTCGCTATAGAGACCGTCATTTTTGGTTGCAGTTTTGGGGGCTGCCAGCCGCAACGCCTCGACCGTTTTTCCGACTTGAGTCTCTGAGACTTGCGCCTGAACTGGCATTGTGCTGAGACAAAGGCTGACCCCAAAACTGCCAATTATCCCAACCCATCGCAATTCGTGTGAAGCTCTAAAAGATAAAAGTTTCATATCGTAATGAGATTGAACGGTCTAAAAAATTTAAGAAATGGAGAAGTACCTGATCTAGAAGTGTCGCACTAACAGGACGGATTTAGATCCATCGCAGTAGCCAAAAATTGCCGATCGCAATCTGCCACATCCGTAAATTATATTGCCACCCCATCAGAGGGAGTCCTAAATAAACGGGCATCCAAAAGACAAAACCGACTAATACCAGCACGATCGTCCAGTTTGCCAAACGCCTGAGTCGAGGCGTGTTGCTGCGAAACCAGCGATCAACTAGCCAAGCCAGCGCCAGCGATGCAAAAACCGCAGACCCCATATAGTGATAGAGAAACACGCAGCGAGTCACGCGCACCCAGGGCAAAAGATTGGCGGCATAATTGACGACGAGAAACAGCACAATCCAGACTTCTTGGATCGGCAACAAACCGATTTGCTGACGGGGCGTGAGCGTTTCGATCGGACTGAGCAATGCGTTGAGATTTTCGAGCAGAATCCAGATCAGAAGGGCGATCGCCCCTGTTGAAAACCACCACAAAACCGGATTGCCCATCGCGTGAACGTCATAAATGACGCTTCCCGATGTGATGGCCGAAGCCGTGCCACGCGTCGGAATCGGAGCCGTCAAACTGCTAGTAACTTGATAAAAATAAGCAACCGGACGCTGCATCCAAATCCAGCTCACCCACGTCGAACAATAGGGGTGAATGTTGGCACCGCTGCCGACCCGTTCGTGATAAGACAAAATCTGGTTTTGCACCTCCCAAAAGCCAAAATCGCGACTGAGATTGAGATGAGGAATCCAGATCAGGCGGTAGAAAATAGCGGGAACGGCTCCCAAACTCAGCAGCAGATAAAAGGAATTGAGCCGCGCCAGACGGTAAAGCGGCGTGTTGGCAAATGGGTCAGGGAGTGGAGTCGCCGATCGTCGCATCTGTCTCACTAGCCGAATCGCCAGCGCAATGCCCCACAGCAAATATGCCCCCAACAAAAACCACAAGCCGTTCCACTTAATCGACGCGGAGGCTCCAAAAAATAGTCCTGCTAACGCCATCCACAGCAGCCATTTTCTGCCCGGTGCGTCAAGTGCTTTGAGAAAAAACCACTGTCCCAACAGCCCAAAGATCACTAAGTAGACGTTGTTCAAGGCATAGCGAGACTCGACTAAAAATAATCCGTCGGCGGCTGCAAACAGTCCGGCAATTAATGCGTAGCTGCGGCGATGACTGAGCTGATAAGCGATCGCCGCCACCACTAGTGGAATAAACGAGCCAGTCAGCGCATTTAACCAGCGATAACTCCAGGTGCTGAGGGGCGAACCCGCCAGTGAGTTAACCGTGTCTTTGCCAACGGGAAGTTGATTGCCGATCCAGATTCCGATCGCGATTAAATATTTGCTGAGGGGTGGATGCCCGTCAAAAAACGGGGTATGTGTCAAATAATTGTGAGCAAACTTGACATAATACACTTCGTCAAAGACCAAGGCATTAAATCGTCCGAGTCCCCAAAATCGCAGACAGAGAGACCCGACCCATAGACCGAACAGCCCTAGCCACAGCCCAGATTTGTTTTGCTCAATTGGCTTTGTGAACCCACTCATAGCGAATGCCCAAGCACTTTTGACTTTTTAGCATACGTTAAGTCGGCAAGTTAGATGTACTTCATCTGTTCAGGAATTGCCATGTCAATATGTTGGAGTCTATTCAAGCCATCAAAAAATCCAACGGTTTCTATTAATAAAGATGACTCTATTTGACTTGAGGATGTGATAGAAATTGTAATGAGTTGCGAATCTTAAAAAAACATTAGTGCTGCCCAAATTGCATTCTTTGCAATCGATCGGCGATCGTTGTAGATTACAAACCAGTCTTCCTCTAGCTTTATACTCTGAGATAACGTGATGGCTCACCTGCTCCTCCAGTCCGTCTGGTTAATTCCCTGCTACTCACTTTTAGGCGCAGCCCTTTCTGCCCTTTGGTTTCCTGGCATCACTCGCCGCACTGGGCCGCGCCCTGCGGGGTATGTCAACGCCATTATGACTTTTCTGTCGTTTGTTCATGCGGCGATCGCGCTGACCGCAACCTGGAACCAACCTGCCCGACAGATCTTGATTCCCTGGCTGCAAGTAGCGGGGCTAGATTTAACCATTCCGATCGAGATTTCTTCACTGACGGTCGGCGTAATTGTCGTCGTCACGGGGTTGAATTTGCTGGCGCAAATCTTCGCGATCGGATACATGGAGATGGATTGGGGCTGGGGACGACTCTATTCGCTAATGGCAGTGTTTGAAGCCGGGATGACTGCTCTTGCTCTCTGCAACTCACTGTTTTTTAGCTACATCATTCTCGAAATTCTCACCCTCGGCACCTACTTAATTGTGGGCATTTGGTTTAACCAATCGTTAGTGGTGACGGGGGCGCGAGATGCCTTTCTCACTAAGCGAATTGGTGACTTATTTTTGCTGATGGGCGTGATTGCACTGCTGCCGATTACCGGAACCTGGAACTTTTCAGAATTGGCAGAATGGGCGAAAACAGCAGAGGTTGATCAAGGCGTGATTACCCTAATCGGATTGGCGTTAATTGCTGGCCCGATGGGTAAGTGCGCTCAGTTTCCCCTGCACTTGTGGCTCGATGAAGCGATGGAAGGACCCGTTCCCGCTTCAATTTTGCGGAATTCTGTCGTGGTTGCCACAGGTGCATGGGTGCTTGTCAAGCTAGAACCCGTGCTGTCTCTGTCGCCTGTAGTGCTGTCTACGATGATGGTGATTGGGTCAATTTCTGCGATCGGTGGCTCACTGATCGCCCTCGCCCAAATTGACATCAAACGAGCCTTTTCTTATCTGGTGACTGCCTACATGGGCATCGTGTTTATCGCGATCAGCGCTCAACAGACCGAAGCGGCATTGCTGATTGTGTTAACGCACGCGTTGTCAATGGCGTTAATGATGATGAGTAGCGGTGCTGTTGTTTGGAATAGCATTACGCAAGATGTCACGCAGCTAGGAGGGTTGTGGGCACGTCGTCCGGTATCAGGCTTGGCGCTAGTGGTTGCCACGTTAGGGCTGATTGCACTGCCGCCCTTCGGGAGTTTTTGGTCAATGCTAAAACTTGCCGATGGTCTGCAAGAATCTGGGCATCCCTGGCTCGTCGGTGTATTGCTAATCGTGAATGCTCTCACCGCGTTTGGACTGACTCGCGTGTTTAGCCTCGTGTTTGGTGGCAAACCCAAACAAATGTCAGAGCGATCGCCCGAAGTGCATTGGCCAATGGCACTACCGATGATTATTCTGTCTGCCTTTACGCTGCATCTGCCGCTGATTTTGCAAGCGCTGTCGCTGCTGCCTGATTGGGCAAGTCTTAATAAAGACATGGCACTATTGTTAACCTGGTCAAGCCTTTTTGGGTGCGGTCTGAGCGCAGCGATCTACTTAGGCAACTATATTCAAAAGCCTGTGCAGTTTCCGATTAAAGCGCTGCAAGATTTGGTTGCTTATGACTTCTACACGCCTAAACTTTATCGCAATACCGTTGTGCTTGGCGTTGCAATAATTTCTCAACTGACTTCTTGGATTGATAAATATTTAGTTGATGGCGTAGTCAATCTGTTTGGTTTAGCTACCCTGTTTAGTGGTCAAAGTCTCAAATACAGCACGTCTGGACAATCGCAGTTTTATGCGTTGACGATTTTGATTGGGGTGACTGTCTTGGGTGTCTTTTTATGTTGGTCTTCGCTCTCGCACATGGTGCTAGTGATGACTGCTAGCTTATCTCATCAGCAATTTTTAGGCTAAAGGATCATAAATCACTATGCTGAGTGCATTAATTTGGTTGCCTGCGATCGGGGCAGCATTGGTCGGATTTCTCCCCGGTAATATTTCTGCTAGTCGGGCGCGAGTGGGCGCGATCGCTATTTCTGGCACCCTGTTGCTTTGGACGATCTATCTACTCACACAATTCAATCTCTCAACGCCGGGGCTACAGATGTCAGAATATCTGCCCTGGATTCCGACTTTAGGACTGAACTATAGTCTAGGAGTCGATGGCTTGTCGCTGCCGTTGGTGGCATTGAGTAACCTGCTGACTTTTTTGGTGATTTTTAGCAGCGATCCACAGTCTCCCAAGTCAACACCTCTCAAGCGTCCGCGATTATTTTATTCGTTAGTTTTGCTGATCAGTGCTGGTATGGCAGGCGCATTACTCGCGCAAAACTTACTGTTGTTCTTCCTATTCTATGAAGTGGAGTTAATTCCGTTTTATTTGCTGATCTCAATTTGGGGCAGCGAGAAACGCGATTATGCGGCGATTAAGTTTCTGCTCTACACGGCGGTTTCTGGGATTCTCATTTTAGCGGCGTTTTTAGCGATGAATTGGTTGACCCATGCGTCTAGCTTTGACTATGACGCGATCGCCACTCAAGGGCTGTCTCAACGCACTCAATTAATCTTGCTAACGCTGATGATTGTCGGCTTTGGCATCAAAATTCCGCTTGTGCCGCTTCACACCTGGCTGCCCGATGCCTATGTTGAAGCCTCGACTCCGACTGCAATTTTGTTAGGCGGCGTTTTAGCCAAGCTGGGCACCTACGGCTTAGTCAGGTTTTGCTTGGGGCTGTTCCCCGAAACTTGGTCATTGGTTGCGCCTGGATTGTCGATCGTCGCCGCAGTTAGCGTCATGTATGGCGCACTCGCCGCGATCGCTCAAAAAGACATTAAGCGCATGGTCGCTTATAGCTCGATCGGGCACATGGGTTATGTTCTCTTGGGGACGATCGCGTTAACGCCCTTAGCCCTAGTCGGTGCCGTTTCTCAGATGGTCAGTCATGGTCTAATTTTGGCACTGTTGTTTTATCTCGTGGGCATCATCGAGTCAAAGGTCGGCACTCGCGATTTAGATGTGCTCAACGGGTTGCTCAATCCGATTCGTGGGTTGCCGATGGTTAGCGCACTGCTGATCTTGGCAGGCATGGGAAGTGCCGGAATTCCGGGTATGGCGGGCTTTATTTCAGAGTTTTTGGTGTTTCAAGGCAGCTTTTCTGCGTTTCCTTTACCGACGCTGCTGTGTGTGGTGGGTACGGCATTAACCGCCGTTTATTTTGTGATTTTGCTGAACCGGACTTGTTTTGGCAAGCTTGACACGAAGACTGCCTACTATCCTAGAGTCACCTGGTTAGAACAACTTCCGGCGCTGGCACTCACGGGTCTGATTATCTGGCTCGGTGTGCAACCCACTTGGCTCGTGCGCTGGAGCGAATCGACGACCACCGCTATGGCTTCGGCGACTTCAGTTTATGAGTCTCGGCAATTGGCAATGAAACCGATCGGGCATCTCAGTCAAGCATTTCCTTCTGGTGTTGCAGAATAAGGAGATGAAATGGCTGTAGGGGCAATCTCCCCGTGCCTACCCCGGACGGAGAGCAACCACGGGGGGATTGCCCCTACCTCATTCCTCTATTCAGTACACAAATAATCTCATTCGATCGCTCTTCTACTCTGTGAGAAAATCCTATGAACGTGACCGCAACCCGCACCAAACTGCCGCCTTCACAACATCAGTTTGCTGACATTATTCATCGCCTCGAAGCAGGGGGGTCGATGCTGCCTGACACGCCCGAAAACTTGATGCAAATCATCGGGTTATACAAAGCGTATGCAGTGCCGATGGATTTCTATTGGCGAGATTTGCTTTATATTGGTGAACAGGTTTTTCTCAATCCGTTCCCATTCTTCAAATACTTCATCTCAGATGAGTATATGGATCGGCACAACCATTATGCGGGTGACGATGCTGATCTGCGAATCTGGCGTGGCCAAGCCGATGCCCACCCCGAACTGCGAGAATTTATGGACAAAGGGGAACTGAAGATGAAGCTTCCCCGATTGGCGCATCACCTTTGGCACGATCGCATCAACATGGAATTTGCCGAAGAGTGTATGCGCTCAATGCTCTGGCATCGCGGTATGTATGTGCCCGTCAACCAGTTCGATCCGTTTTTGGATAGTGATGAATATAAGGCAAATGCCGATCGAGCGATCAAAGCTTATTTCAAGGGCAATCCGGCAATGCTGGCCCTACACAAAGCTTTCCCTGAGTTGTTTTTAGAGCAGTGTCGTCAATCGTCTTATTACGCCAACTTGGGGTTGTTTTGGGAAGTCATGGCTCCGGTGTTTTTTGAGATGTCCGATTTGTATGATGAGGGAAAAATGACCAGCGTTCCTCAAGCAATGGATTTTTTGGTGAACGGGATCTTCGCGATCGCCGGACGACCCATTTATCACCACGTCTATATTCGAGGTGAATGCTACGAAATCATTCCCAAATCGAAAGGCTTTACCTGGCTCTATGAAGCGGCACTGCCCTATGTCGAAGCCGTGTTTTATCGCACGTCTCCATTTCGCGGCACTAAGTCTTATAACGCTCAAGCGGGACAGGTTCCTGCCGATCAAAAAGACTTTCACTTCGGCGTGTTGTATGCCGACAAGTTTCCGGTTGGGACGGCTGGCATTCCGCCGACGCTATTGGCGCAAGATATGTTGCACTTTTTGCCTCAATATCTCGTGGATTATTACCGGGAGCATTGCCGAGGTGAAGACGATATGCTGATCCAGTTAATCATTAGCTTTCAGCGATCGATGTATTGCGTCACGTCTGCCGTAATTCAAGCGCTGCGCGGTGCGTTGCTCTATCCCTTAGATGACCCGAATCCGAATCATTTGAAAGCAAATCGGGCATTTTTTGAGTCACAGATCGATCGATTCCTGCGCCCCGAAGCCCGAATCAAAGACATTCAGACCCCAGATTATCGTTAGGCTCGTGAATTAAATAACGTGAGTTTGACGAGTTTTTTCGCTTCGTTCTCAGCGGCTTCTGCCCCCTAAGTCCCCCAAATTGGGGACTTAGGGGGCTTCCCGAATTCATCATCGGAGTGAACTACTTCTATCGAACTCACTTTGACTAGTGTTGGTTACTCGCAAAGTTAATGGGCACGGCAGTGCCATACCCGTACGGTACATCATCCTGATAGATCGCAACGAGAGCAATGGCACGTCCATACGGTAGGGGCACGACATGTCGTGCCCTCATGCTCCATGGCTCGAAACGGCTTGCCGCAAGTTTCCTTGATGGTCTGCTAAAAGTCGATCGCTCTCTGCTTTTTCTAACCCTGTCCAGTGCATCAAGAGCGCAAGTTTCACCGATCGGCCACTTCGCTCTAATAAAAATCCAGCTTCTTCGCGACTCAAATCAGTCAGGTCTTGCAAAATGCCGAGGGCCCGATCGTGCAGCTTTTGATTGGTCACAGCGACATCGATCATGCGGTTGCCGTAGACTTTGCCTAGCTTCACCATGACGCTAGTTGAGAGAATGTTGAGTGCCAGCTTAGTGACAGTTCCGGCTTTGAGGCGAGTGGAACCTGCCACCACTTCTGCACCGACTAGCAATCGAATGTTGACATCGACATCAGCGCTCACCTGCTCGATCGGAACGCAAGCGATAAAAATCGTGGTTGCGCCTCGCTGTCGGGCGGCTCTCAGTGCCCCGTGAACATAAGGCGTTGTGCCACCTGCGGCAATGCCAACCACTACGTCAAGCTGAGTGATGTGATGATGGGCGATCGCGGCGGCTCCATCGTCTGCCCGGTCTTCCAAGCCTTCAGAGCTTCGCACCAAAGCTGATGCGCCCCCGGCAATGATGCCTTGCACCAAGTCAGGAGGTGTGCAAAACGTGGGCGGACATTCTGCCGCATCTAGCACACCCAAACGTCCGCTAGTGCCAGCCCCGACATAAAACAGCCGTCCGCCTTGGCGTAGAGACAGCGCGGTGCGATCGATCGCCTCTGCCAGCGATAATTTTGCATCGGCGATCGCGGTGATTGTTTTGGCATCTTCGCAGTTAAATAATTCAACTAGCTCGATCGCTGACAATTGATCCAGATTCAAGCTGTTGGAATTGACCTGCTCAGTCAGCAAGTGACCCCGCGTTTCGAGTGGTTGCATGGAGGTTAGTAATTAGAGAAGTCCTTCTAGCTTGCGACGCATGCGCTCGATTTCGGGGTCGGGTGGCTCGACTTCTTCGATCGCAGTGTCGCCTTCGGGCTTCCAGTCAGTGGAGTCGAGATTTTTTTCGGGCGGAGAGAGCAAGACGCGATCGAACTCATCTTGAGGCACAAAGCCTTGAGGAATCAGCTTGCACTCATAGCCTGACCCGTTGCAAAATTCCTCGACTTCATCTTGGTCGATCGCTTCGACCGCTGGTTCGGGGAAGTCTTGCGCCTCAAGCAGTAAGGCGTAGCGGATGGCATCGTCTTCTTCGGCAAACATTAAGACCACATTGCGATCGCCAATGCTAATGCTGTGAATTCCCTCATTTTCAGTTCGGGCGTTAAACAGGAGAACGAAAACTCGCATGGTTTAAGACAGGTGTGAATTGTTTTTACATTAGGTTACTGCAAGATCAGCCCCAATTTATTTTCTATCCAAAGAGGAGTCTAGTGCATCAATTTTTATTGGGTTTCAGTTAGAGCATCGAAGGAGTAGATCAGCGAGTTGAGTTCACTTTGTGGTGCAGCAAGGTGTGATGGTCGGTGGAGCGGTCAGGTTTTGTTGTTGAAGTAATTCATTCCAGGCGGCGATCGCATTGTTGTTTTTGGAAACGCGAATCTGGGTGCCTAATTCAGAGAGTGCATCGTACCAAATTCCATATTTTGCATAGTTTGTCGCGCGTTCTAGCGGGGTTTTGGCGATCGCGAGTTCTTGCTGTAATTTGGGAGAAGCGGTCATATGTTCGATCGTGCCTCGACGAACTACTGGGGTGTCGATCGATTCATCACAAAAGATCGCCAGTTCCCAACGATAGGTTCCTTTGGTTAAAGGCGGGGCGGTTGTTGGCACCGAAAGACTAATAATTTGGGATGTCGAGGTTGTTTTAGGAATGCGGAGAATTGTCTTATAAATCAGCTTGCCTTTAGCATCTTGTAGTCGCCATTGGGCTGGCGCTTCTGTGTTGAGTTGGGCGGGAAGACTAAACCAAACCGTCGGACGATCGCGAACCGTTAAGCCCCATAAAGTATCTGGACGAATCACTGGAACTAGTGCTGTGAAGCTTTGATAGCGTTCTTCACAAGGGCCCCTACTCCCGCCCCCTTGACCACGATCGCTCGGTTCACCCGGATCAGGAGGCGTGGGCGGATCGAACCGAATCCGCTGTGGAGTTTGAGGTTTTGCTTCGCTCAAATGAACGATTCCAAGCAAGCTCACGATTGAGAGAGTGAATGCTGCGACGGATGCTTTGATGAATGACATGATTATACCTATTTGATTTGTGAATATGAGAGATCTGCAAGAGGGCACGGCAGTGCCATACCCATACAAAAAAGGCGCTATCTTAATTTTCTTTCATGAATCATGAAGCGGTAAGCAACCCCACCTGCGGTTAACCAGACAGCCCCCAACATCGGCACAAGCGGAACCCAGCCGCCCCAGATCAGCAGACAATAGCATCCACCTATGACTACAACACTATTGAGTATAATCGCGATTATAAATCCCTTGGCGTGGCGAAACTTCCAGGCAATTAGTCCTCCTAGAATCGAGCCACTGCCAATCCACAGCACCTCAACCCAGGGCGACCACACCCACAGTAGAGGACGGTGATCTAACACAGCACTGAGCATCTGACTTACCATCTGAGCATGAACAAACACACCGGGCACTCGCTGCGGAAAGCTCTTTCCGTAAGGTGTTGCAAAAAAATCGCCGCTACTGGGTGCAGTCATGCCAATTAAGACGACGCGATCGCGGATGGCTTCAAGGTTCATTTGCCCGTTGAGCACCTGACGCACAGTGACTTGTTGGGCAATATCTTGAGGCGGCAGCGATCGATAGTTCAACAATATTTGACTTCCTCGCGCATCAAGGGACTGATATCCACTGGTGCGATCGCTCAATCCTAAAAAAACGGTGTTTGCTAGTTTGAGATGGCGCTCAGGGGTAAACGTCGGCAAAATAGGGCTGGGTTCCGCCGCGAGATATCGAAAGGCAAGCTGAACACTCAGCGCATAGGGTGTAGTACAGGTGGAAATTGTCTTGGGGCTAACAAACAACAAGTGACGGCGAATCACACTATCTTCGTCTTGCACAAAATCACTGAAGCCAATCTCGCTAGCGCGAATATTGGGCGGTGGCGCAACGCCGATTAAGTCACGGGACATCGGATCAGGACGCTTGCAAATAGCAATCAATTGATCGCGTTGAGTCAGTTGCTCTAATCGTTGTTTGAGAGATGGATTTTGCGTGGGGAAGTCGCGGTAGAGGTCGAGTCCGATCACGCGGGGATGATGACGCGACAGAACGTCTAGCAATCGATCGAGCGTTGCATCTGATAAAGATCCGGCATTCTGTTTTTCAATATCTTCTTCATCAATTCGCACAACTAACAATCGGGCATCGGGCGGCTCTGGTGGGCGATATTGCATCAAGCGATCGAAAGTTTGTAGCTCTAGCGGCTGCATCCAACCCAACCAGCGCAGAGTTACGATCGCGAGGGTGATGATTAAACTAGACTGCGCGATCGTGATGGTTTGCGATCGCGTGAAATGGGGACGCGACGATCGAGGTGCAGACCAATCTGACCAGCGTGAAGGCACTTCTGCCGGGTTTTGACAAATCACAGGGAGCCACGTTGCACACGGAAAATCGCCTTCTAACGATTGCAGTTTTTCGCGCGCTTCTCGAACGGCAACATAGAGCGATTTGCCTTGGGCAAAGCCTGCTAAAAAGTGTTTGAGAAAGTCTTGCGCTACCCGATCGGGAACAGGTTCTCGCATTACAATTGTTTGCGTTAGCTGCAAATCTGCTAGATCATAGGCGAGTCCTAATCCATCACAAGAATTAAAAATTGCCAATTTCAGCCCGTGAGCGATCGCGTGGCGCAATCCATATTTCAACTGTTCGATCGTGATCGTTTCAGTTTGGTTGATTTGAATGCAGCCTTTTTTACGACTATCGCTATGACCTGCGAAAAATAGAATGTTCCATTCTGATTGCCAAAGATGATCTTGAACGGTTTGTAGCGTTGGTTCAATTAACCATTGAATTTCGGCATTGGGTAATTGCTGAAGCAGTTGGCGATCGCGTTCGATTTCAATTCCTTTGGCGTTACCTAAAATGCTAAGGATTTTTACTTTTTGACGATGTGTTTTTGATTGAAGTTGCGGCACTTCAATCGATCGAGCAAAAGTTGGCAGACTGAGCGCAATTTCAGCGATCGTATAATCGGTTAGAAAATCCCATAAATTCCACGGTAGCTGTAGGACTTGTGGATTTTCAGCCACAATAATCAATCGAATCGCATGGTGGGGAGAGAGTCGAGTTCTCAGCGATCGCTCGATCGGTTGAAACGAGGGAGCGTTCAGCCATTGATTGAGACGACGCTGAAGCGTTTTGGAAAGGACGTTAAATTCCGCCAGCGAAACATGAGTATCATCGTCATTCTCGACTTCAAAATCAGGCAGCCGCCGCAACCCCAAATGAGCATACAGTGACGAATATTGCGATCGCCAACGTTGATGAGCATTCACAAGGTCAGGCATTGCAGGCAGACTGCCGCCAAACTGCATTGGGGTTGGGTGATTGGGTTCCCAAAGTTGCGCGAACACGCTAGGAAATCCAGTTTCCCAGTGTCCCTGCCCAAAATTGAGAACAATGACAAACTCCATAATCTACACAACAAAAGGTTCAACGATGGTTTCAGTCGCGATCGCAAGTTCGATCGTAAAGCGAGTTGCGATCGGGCATTTAAATCGCTTCAGTTGAATGAGATTGTCTTGATCGGTTGCTGTAATAGTTTGGATAATCTCATCGGTGCCCGATCGCAGCGTCAGCCGAACTCCACTCGGTAACGTGGACTGTGGATCAGCCGATCTAAGCTGAATACGAATCGTGAGGCGATCAGAGGAATCAGGGTCTATTTGCACAATCAGTAACAGCGATCGGCGATCAAGATCAACCATTTTGACTCGCTGAACGGATAGTGCAGAGTCAGCCACTTGTCGAAAGCTATAGGCAAGTGTACTAGTGTTGTCGAACAAACTTTCTAAACTCTGCCAACTTGTTTCAAAGCTCTGCTGTAGCCAACGGCTTAAATTAACAATAGGTGTTTGCGATTGGCGTTGAAGTCTCACCAAGCGATCGCGCCAATCAGCTTGTTCGACTAATGCGCCCCATTGGACAAACGGCAACACTGAGCGAGGCTCAATGACTAAGGGATGCGCTAATTGTTGCAAGAGCGCTTCCGCTTGAGTTGCAGAAATCGGATTGAGCGGCGCAACCGTTGAGCGAGTGACTTCATTCAATTCTGCCTGCTGTGCCACCCAAAACACGCCGATATCTCGAATTAGATAGGCGGCATCTAGCGAGTAAGTACGATCGTCTGCATCATACGTCCCCAATGTTTTAATTTGTTCGTGGGTTGTATATCCCCAGATCCGCAATGTTGCGTCATCTGGATTAATCTGAACTGCAAAATAATAGTCTCCAACCCAACTTGGAATATCCATCCATTCTTGGGGCACTCGCAGCTCAGAAGTGTCGATCGAGCGAGTGGGAATCAGAATCGCTCGACAGTTATTCCAGACGATCGAGGTGCCATTCACCAGTTGCCAAGCCGAAGCCAGTTGCGAACCCGACAACCCGCTTTGAGCATGAGGAATATATTCTGTTTGTATCCAGGGCAACACGGTCTGCAAACACACTTGATTGAGATAAGCGCTCCAACTCGCTTGCCCTTGAAGCGGCTGCCATGCAGCATCATGGACAGACGGTGGAATCTCTAAACTCAGTTCAGTCAGACAGTCTAGAAAGGTCATAGTCATTGCTCCGAAGCTTGATTTGACGGGCGATCGCTGGAGTCGTGGTTAGCGTAATAGTGCTGAAGCCATTCATCCAACTCAGCCCCCATGACATTTATCACGTTGGAACTAACAGAAATATGTAAGTCCTGACTCCAACGCACTAATTTCAGCAATAATGTTTCTCGCGTTTTCGTCAATTTGCGAGAAACGGTATATTGCTGTATCTCAAGTTGTTTGGCAATTTGTTGTTGGGTCAACTGCTGCTGATAATAAAGCGCTAATAGTTTTTGCGTTGTGGCATCCAGCGAGGCAATGCCATCCACCAACACTTGAGCAATCTCACTGTGTTGGGTCTGACGCTGCTGATTTTCTTCTTCAACAATCAGCGTTTCTAACAGTGAATTGCTGTCATTGACCAAATTATCCTGCAACTCACTCGATTCGCGATCGCCCCTGGGTGCATTCAGCGAGGCCACTGAGGGATACAGACTATTTCGCACTCGACTCGCACAGTACAACAGCCAGCGCTCTAACTCAACCGCAGTCGTCATCGTCCATTCTGGCGATCGGGCATGATTATAGCGATCGACCATCACTTGCCAGGTTTCCGAGTCAGGCGCAGTCGATCGCCGCAAACCAGGCGTTTTCGCAGGTTTATAACTTGCCTCAAAGCATTGCCATGCCAACACAAGCTGATCAATTCTCATGCGGCTCAGTCCTTCTTGCTGCAACACTTCGATTAATCGCTTGCGGCTAAGTTTGAGCAACAGTCCCCACTCGTTGCACAGATCAATTTCGCGCCGTTGTCTGAGCCAATCGCGAACCACATTTCCAAAAGCAGTACTCGCGTAGGTTTTTAGGGTTGCTCGACCACTGACTTCACAAGCTTTGAGAATTTTGGGAACGGACGCGATCGCAATCTGAAAAAAATCTGCAATCTGACTGGCTCTTTGAGACTGAATGACTTTTTGAACGCTCCAATAGCAAGCTTCTTGTAGATAAGCAGAGAGATGCCCGATCGCCAGCGATCGTGGCTCTTCGGCTTCTGCCTGAGCGCATTGATGCCAAAATCTTTCCCAAAAGGCAGGTTCCGCCTCTGGTCGGTTTTGAATCTGCTGCTTGATACTGCGCTGAAGTTTTGCATCCACACTCCAGCAAGTCGCTACATTCGATTCAAACTGAAGAAATGTCGAAAACAGATCGGTGATGCTGTGACGAGCGTGCATGATCAAAACCTCACCACGGATTTCCTACTAGGGTAAAGGCTGCCCAGTGATAGGGGTGAGATAAGTTTGTACTAGATGCGATCGCTTGAGTCGGTAAATCTTTGGGGTGCAGCCGATTATGCAGCATCTCAAGCTGGGCAAATCTGAGCGCTTCCGCCTTGATGGTCGCAGTTTTGAGCTGACGATAAAATGCCTGCATCAAGAGTGGAGTGCTGAGATCGCTGACTGACCATAAGGACGCGATCGCCGCTTTGCTGCCTGCTTGCACCGCTAATCCTGCAAATCCTAGCTCGGCGTTGCGATCGCCTAAGGCAGTTCGACAAGCACTCAAAACCAGGAGTTGCACGGGCGGCTGCTGCAATCCTAATTCTTGAAGCTGATCGAGGCGAAGCTGTTGATTCCAAAACTGAATATAAGAGCGATCGATCGTTCCGGCGGCAAACTCAGCGTGAGTCGCAAAATGCACAATGCTATAGGGAAAGCTGGCTCTCTGTTGACGGAGATTTTTGAGCGTAAAGTCTTGATTGAGCAGTTGTTTGCCATTCCAGGGCGGTTGAGTGATGGCCGCGAGTTCGAGCGGCACACCGGGCAAGGCAGGCTGATTGTTAAACGTTGAGGCTCCCATTGCCAACACTTGAGTTTGAGAAGAGTTGCGAGCTGCGCGATCGAGCAAATTAAAAGCGGGAATGATTGCCAATTGATATTTCTCAATCAAAAACTGTTTTCCGTCGTGCAGCGCCGCGATCGGGAGGCTCCGCAGCCCGCTTCCTAAGCAAAAAATCAGGAGATCGGTATTCCCTAACTCTGGGGCAATGGAGCCAATCAGCCATTGATATAGCTGTTGTCCTGGCTGAAGATATTCATCGGGTTCTGAATCGGGACGCAGAATGCCCATCCGAAATGCCTGAATCGTTTCCAGCAATCGCGCTTGATTAGCGGCGGGCACTTTTTTCTGAATCAGCTTTCCAGTCTCTAAAACGAGAATTACGTCTAAGCGATCGGGCTGCGGAATTGCATAGATCAGGGCCGCATGATGCTTCGTTTGTTGATTAATTTGTGCCAGCGATCGCGCAATCTGTGCTGCCGGAAGAATCTCACTGGTCAGTTTTCCTTGAAAGTAGTCTTCATACTGCTTTTTCCAACGTTGCTCAACTTGCTCGATCGTCGCTGCAACATCAGAAGACTGAGCAGGTTGCGAAATAGGGGACGGGGCGATCGGCGGGTCGCATAACTCTGAGTTAGCCGCAAATTCAGCCTTTCCACTCTGAGCCAGAATTCCCACAAGAAGGCAGATTACCAAAGACAGCAGCACCCAAGGTTGAAGTTTTCGCATTGCATTAAACAGCAAATTGAAGATATAGATCTACGTCGTATTCTATCTAAAGATTTTTTACCCTCGCTGATTCAAACACAATTGTTGAGCATAGTGGTTAGGGCTGTTCAATCCTAGTGCGATACATGGGTGGCACTCTAACGCAATGAGGGTCAAGGAAATCGATTAAATCGATCAGCTTGCTGTGAAGTACCACAAGCCTCTCCGCCTCAACTTTTGGCATATTTGCCATCACGTCAATATCCTCTCTTAGCTTTGTGAACCAACTCGCAAACTCTGGATCGCTCATCTTCTTCACACTTCATCGCAGTTGGCTTACTGCTATAATTACTTGCATCGTACTTGATCTCGAACACAAGCATATAGCTTTGAAAATAAAGAATGGAAAGCGATCGCTCCCTGCAAGGAACGATCGCTTCATTAGACCTCCTGCATGAATAAAATTCTCGACGTAAACCACCCTGCGATCTCGCCCCCTAACCCCCAATTCTGGGGGAACCGGAGTTCAAAGTCCCCCAGAATTGGGGGATTTAGGGGGCGTTCCCGAATTCGTGCAGGAGGTCTATTAGTGTTTACAAACCTGTTTCGGGGTCGTGTTCAACTGCTGTGGGGTCTACTCCCATTGGGGAAACAATATCGCGGAATAGCGTAATTTGTTGATCAAAAGCTAACCCTTTGATCTGGTTAAGCAAATCGTTTGCTTCAGAAGAAAGCTCATAACCCGCAGGCATCGGCACGATCGTGCTGTTCTCCATGCCTTGAGCGAGACGATACCAAAATAGCAGTTTGGTGGTGTCGCCAAATGCCCCATACATGCGCGTATATTGCGTGTTTTTGCGATTAATCAGATCCCGTTGCACTTCTAACTGTTGCTCGTGAGATAAGTCTTTGACTTGATTAAAAAGCCCCTCAGCAATATCCGGAGAAACGGTGCTGGCTCCCGGAGCAGCCGGAGTAATTGAGTCACCCATTTCAGTATAAATAAACCAGAACAAAGCTAGCTGCTGGTCTGTGTCTAAGCTCTGAAAGGCGCTGACTGACTCGTTTTCAGTGTTTGATGTGGTGTATGTCATAAAAACCTCATAATTTACCTTCTGAAAGTTATCAAGAGAGTCAACGGTCTTCGCCTCGCTAAGGGGTGACTCTATAACCTAACTTCAGATGGAGGTATCTATTACTTTGCTCGATGACAGTTTGAGAGAAACCTTAATCTACAAAAGAATAATGACTCGAAGATTAGAAAATAAAGTAGTGATCGTCACTGGGGCCGGAACCGGAATCGGCGAAGCGATCGCCCACAAGTTTGCTAAAGAAGGCGCGAAAGTTATAGTCAATGGATTGCCCAGCGATCCGATCGAAGAAGTTGCAAACGCCATTCGTCAGTCGGGCGGAACTGCGATCGCCTATGCAGGTGATGTCACTCAAGAAGCAAGCGCTCAAGGAGGGAATTGCGACGATCGCCGATGTCTCTCAACCTGAGCAAGTGCAGTCAGCGATCGATAAAATTGCACAACAGTTTGGCACGATCGATATTGTATTCGCCAATGCTGGAATTAATGGAGTTTGGGCACCGATCGAAGAACTCACACCCGAAGAATGGGATAAAACCATCAACACGAATCTTAAAGGCACATTCTTAACTGTGAAGTATGCGGTGCCTTATCTTAAGTAACAGGGCGGAGCAATTATTGTAACAGCTTCGGTTAACGGCACTCGAATTTTTAGCAACAGTGGCGCGACAGCATATTCCTGCACAAAAGCGGCTCAAGGTGCGTTTACTGGTAGCATTTTTAGCGTCTGATGCATCGAGTCACATCACGGGCACAGAGGTCTGGATTGATGGCGCAGAATCGCTGTTAAAAGGTTAATTTAGCGTTGCACAATGAGAAGATGAAATGGCTGTAGGGGTAGCGCCCCCGTGCCTACCCCTGACGGAGGGCAACCACGGGGGGATTGCTCCTACCCAAATCATCCGTCCGTTCGCAATGCTGTTAAATCATTAGAACTATTCTTCATGCCACAAGTCTTTGGAAAACTGCCGACTACCGATCAGCCCTGGTCAATTTTAGGAGATTTACAACGCTTCAATCTTGAGAATCGCCACCTTCACCTTGACTGCGGAGAGGCTCAACTTAGACTCAGCATTCTCTCTCCTAAGTTGATTCGAGTTCGGTTAGCGCCCCAGGGAGAGTTTTTGCCCCGGCGATCGTGGGCAGTCACCCGTGACGATGATCAGTGGGAGATCCCTCAATTCGAGGTGCAGCAAACCGATGACGCGATCGTCATTCAAACCGATCAAATCTGCGTCAAAATTCAGCGACATCCTTGCCAAATTACCTGCTATGACTTGCAGGGTCAACCATTTGCTCACGATGCTGAAATGGGCTGGAGAACCGGGCAAGTTGCGGCTTGGAAAACGATTCACACAGACGATCACTTTTATGGGTTTGGAGAGCGATCGGGGCTTTTAGACAAACGCTACGAAATTAAAACTAATTGGACGATTGACGCATTAGATTATTCGTCAATCAATGATGAAATGTATCAAGCGATTCCGTTTTTTATAACGCTGCGGACTGGTTTGGTTTATGGCATTTTTCTCAACTCAACTTATTGGAGTCAGTTTGATTTAGGAGCTACAAAATCAGATGTATGGCAGATGCAAACCAACAGTCCTGAACTGGACTATTACATTATTTATGGAACAACTCCTGCCGACATTCTCGACACCTACACTCAACTGACTGGACGGATGCCCCTGCCGCCAAAATGGGCGTTGGGCTATCACCAATGTCGCTGGAGTTATGAATCAGAAGAAGTAGTACAGAAAATTGCCCAAGAGTTTCGCGATCGTCAAATTCCTTGTGATGTAATTCACTTGGATATTGACTATATGCACGGCTATCGGGTGTTTACTTGGAGTCCGAAGCGATTTCCTGATCCTGCTAAACTGATCGGCGATTTGAAGCAGGCAGGATTTAAAGCGGTGACGATCGTCGATCCAGGCGTTAAATACGAACCCGATGGTGACTATTCGGTCTATCACGAAGGGTTAGGAAACGAGTATTTTGTTCGTGGTGCTGACGGCAAATTGGTCTATGGCTATGTTTGGGCAGATAAGTCTGTGTTTCCCGATTTCTTGCGTCCAGAAGTGCGCGAGTGGTGGGGCAACTATCAAAAAGTGCTGACCGATGCGGGCATTGCTGGCATCTGGAACGACATGAATGAGCCGACTTTAGACGAGCGTCCGTTTGGTGACGAAGGCAAGAAAATCTTCTTTCCGTTAGATGCGCCTCAAGGCCCGATCGCAGAAGGGGGAACACACGCCGAAACGCATAACCTGTATGGATTAACGATGTCACGATCGGCCTATCAGGGCTTAGAACAACTGCGCCCCAACCAACGATCGTTTGTGTTGACCCGATCGGGCTTTGCCGGAATTCAGCGCTGGTCTGCGGTGTGGATGGGCGACAACCAATCCCTTTGGGAGCATTTAGAAATGTCGCTGCCAATGCTCTGCAATACGAGTTTGTCGGGGGTCGCTTTTGTGGGGGCAGACATCGGCGGGTTTGCTGGAAACGCAACACCAGAGTTGTTCGCTCGATGGATGCAGATTGGAATGCTGTATCCCTTTATGCGCGCTCATTCGGCACTGAAATCAAACCTTCATGAGCCGTGGATGTTTGGCGATCGCGTTGAGCAAATTTGCCGACAATACATCGAATTGCGCTATCAACTGTTGCCCTATCTCTACACGCTATTTTGGCAATCTACTACGACTGGCGCAGCAATATTACGTCCGTTGCTTTATGACTATCACAACGATCCTAAAACCTATGCACTACACGATCAGGTAATGTTGGGCGCGTCGATTATGGCGGCTCCGATCTGCCGTCCTGGAGTAGAGTATCGGGCAGTTTATCTACCCGAAGGCGTTTGGTATGACTGGTGGAGCGGCGATCGCTACCAAGGCAACACTTCTATTCTCGCCCACGCCCCACTCGAACGAATGCCGCTCTATATCAAAGCTGGGTCAATCATTCCGATGCAGCCTGTAATGCAATTTGTAGATGAACACCCGATCAAGCAACTGCGCCTAAAAGTTTGGTCAGGCGATGGAGAATTCACCTTGTATGAAGATGACGGGGAGAGTTTTGAGTTTCGATCGGGTGCTTGGGCAACCACAACCTATCGAGTCAGAGAAGTAGACACAGCAGTGATCGTTGAAGTTGAAGCGCGTCAGGGTGACTGGAATGTTGGCGATCGAGCAGTCATCGTAGAGTTAGTCGGCGTAGGAGAACAATCCTTTATCGACAACGGCAACATCCAGCGATTAGAATTCATCGCATTGAATGCGACTTGAGTTGAAACGCGATCGCTTTTAGGGACTTGCTGAGAAATAAAGTCCCAGGCATTCTAGAAGGTAGGAGATGGGGAATTACCCTGCTCCTAATCCAACCTCTAGAATAGGAAACTTTAGGAATGATGTTCAGCGAATCGGTCAAAGTCACTCTCAAAGATGCCGCTCAGAAACTGACAAGTCACCGCAAACGAGACTTCATGGCAAAGGTCGCCGAAGATTACTTGGATGGGTCAGCCCGAAAAGCAGAAACGGTTTTGGGATGGAATCGCGATGGGGTTCAACTAGGCTTGCATGAAAGACGAACCGGGATGATTTGTGTCGATAATTATCGGGCACGAGGACGACACAAAAGTGAAAGGGTGCTGTCTGATTTAGAAGCAGATATCCGCAGCTTAGGGGATGGACAGGCTCAGGCAGACCCAAAGTTTCAATCCACGTTCTTGTTACTCGCATCAGTGCTAGAGCCGTGCGAGCAGCCTTAATGAGCGAGAAGGGGTACGCCGAGCCGCAATTACCCACGCGTCAAACCATCGGTGCGATTCTTAATCGCATGGGATATCGCCTAAAAAAACACAGAAGACCAAACCCTTGAAAAAGATTGCTCAAACCGATGCGATTTTCGAGAATGTGTTCCGAGAGAATCAGACCTCGGATGACAACCCCAAATCGTTGCGACTCTCCATTGATAGCAAAGCCAAAGTCAAGATTGGCAACCTCTCCCGAAATGGGAAAGCACGAACCTTGGAGCCGAAGGCTGCCGATGACCACGATACAGCGTGGCAAGCCGTTTTAGTCCCCTTTGGCATTCTTAATACCGATACCAACCAGTTGTCGATTTACTTGGGACAATCTGCTGAGACCAGTGATTTTATCGTTGATTGTTTAACGACTGGGTGGGATGACCATCAATCCCACTACCCTGAACTAGATGGGGAGCATCCCACCTTTGCGATGAGTATTCATACTCAGTGCCAACCTCGCCATTCAATTGGACAATCTAATAGAAGTCGTTCTGAGAACCCGCGAAATGACCCCTGAACAAGGGG
>NZ_MPPI01000036.1 GCF_001895925.1 Phormidesmis priestleyi ULC007
TCTGAGTTTGAGAGCGTTAGTCTTAACCTCAACCCGTTGGGATCAATTCTGGAACAAGCTGAATCAATATGGCTTTTCCATTGCGCTCTAAGGGTATCAAATAAAGGTCGCACCCCTGTGATGCAGGTTTGTTTCTTTGCGGTGTCTGGAGTTTTGGAGAAAGAGGACGCGATCGCCCACATCAAACGATCGATCGAAAAAACCTACCGCAAAAAAGGCGATGAAATCGTCCAGATGAATCTGAATGCTGTTGATCAAACGCTGGAAAACCTCCATGAAGTGAATGTCCAAACTACACTCCACACTCCACACCCCACACCTTCAATCAAGCCCCCTGTAGCGGATACTGCACCCCCGTTTGTGCGCGAAGTTTTAGGCAAAATGATCGCGGGATGTGGCGATCGTCTTCCCGTGAGTGCTTTACCTGTAGACGGCACCTATCCTACAGGTACGGCAAAGTATGAAAAGCGCAATATTGCCCAAGAAATTCCAGTGTGGGACACCGATGTTTGTGTGCAATGTGGCAAGTGTGTGATGGTCTGTCCTCATAGTGTGATTCGCAGTAAAGTCTACGACGTAGAAGCATTGGAAACTGCGCCAGAAACCTTCAAACATACAAACGCCAGAGATCACGATTGGCAGGGGTTGAAGTTTACAATTCAGGTTGCTGTAGAAGATTGTACAGGCTGTGGCATTTGTGTCGATGTTTGCCCTGCCAAGAACAAATCGCAGCCGCGCTTGAAGGCAATCAATATGAACCCACAGCCACCCCTGCGCGAGTCAGAACGCAGCAATTGGGACTTTTTCTTGGATTTACCCAACCCCGATCGCCCATCGCTCAATCTCCACAAAATCAGTCAGCAGCAAATGCAAGAACCGCTGTTTGAGTTTTCGGGAGCCTGTGCCGGATGTGGAGAAACCCCTTACCTCAAATTAGTGAGTCAATTGTTTGGCGATCGCGCCCTGATTGCCAACGCTACAGGCTGTTCTTCTATCTACGGCGGCAACTTACCCACCACACCCTGGACTCACAACGCTGAAGGACGTGGCCCCGCCTGGTCGAATTCCCTGTTTGAAGACAATGCTGAGTTTGGTCTAGGTTTTCGCGTCTCTATTGATAAACAACGCGAATTTGCTAGTGAACTGCTTCAGCAATTAGCCTCCGAACTGGGAGAAGAATTAGTGAATGCCATTCTGAATGCAACTCAACACGATGAAGCCGACATCTACGAACAGCGCGATCGCGTGGCATTGCTCAAGGAAGGGATTCAAACTCTGCTTGAGCAAATATCTGATAACACTCTAAAATCCAAAATCCAAAACCTAAAATCCCTCGCTGATCTATTCGTCAAAAAGAGTGTCTGGATTATTGGTGGCGATGGTTGGGCGTATGACATTGGCTTTGGTGGCTTAGATCACGTTTTGGCAAGCGGTCGAAATGTCAATGTTCTGGTTTTGGATACCGAAGTGTACTCCAACACAGGCGGGCAGATGTCCAAATCCACCCCGCGTGGAGCCGTTGCCAAATTTGCAGCAGGCGGCAAACCTGCACCCAAAAAAGATCTGGGTTTAATCGCCATGACCTATGGCAATGTCTACGTTGCCAGTGTAGCAATGGGAGCCAGAGATGAACACACGCTCAAAGCCTTCCTGGAAGCCGAGGCGTATGATGGTCCCTCGCTGATCATTGCTTACAGCCATTGCATCGCCCACGGCATTGATATGAGTACCGCCATGCAGAATCAAAAAGCAGCAGTTGATTCTGGGCGGTGGCTGCTCTATCGCTACCATCCCGATCGCCGCCAACAGGGAGCCAACCCACTGCAACTCGATTCCCATGCACCCAAGATTCCCCTGGAGCGATCGATGTATCTAGAAAATCGGTTCAAGATGTTGACCAAAAGCCAGCCAGAAGCCGCAAAACGCCTGTTAGAGGAAGCGCAACAGGATGTCAACACGCGCTGGCAGATGTATCAATATCTAGCTGCCCGACCAACCCAGACTGCAAGGGAGGACTGAAATGGATTTGACTACAACCTATATGGGATTGACGTTGCGATCGCCCCTCGTCCCCTCCTCGTCCCCGCTTTCAGAAAACATCGACAACATCCAACTCATGGAAGATGCGGGAGCCGCTGCCGTAGTGATGCATTCCTTGTTTGAGGAACAGTTGCGGCTGGAACGCTACGAACTGCACCACCATTTGACCTACGGGACTGAGAGTTTTTCTGAAGCGCTCACCTATTTCCCCGAATTGGGCAGTTTTCGGGTGGATTCAGAAACTTATCTTGACCATATTTGCAAGGCAAAGGAGAAGGTCAACATTCCGATCATTGCCAGTTTGAATGGTTCCTCTGTGGGTGGTTGGACAAACTACGCCAAGCAAATTGAACAAGCAGGAGCCGATGCGCTGGAATTGAATGTGTATTACGTGCCAACTGATATGAATCTGACCGGAGCGCAAATTGAACAGACTTATATTGACATTCTTCAATCGGTAAAAGCAGCGGTCACGATTCCGGTTGCGATCAAACTCAGCCCCTACTTCACCAACCTGGCAAATATGGCGCAGCGTTTAGATCAGGTAGGTGCGAATGGACTGGTCTTATTCAATCGATTTTATCAGCCCGATATCAATTTAGAAACACTAGAAGTAGAACCAAATGTGCTCTTGAGTACACCACAGTCGATGCGGTTGCCACTCCGTTGGATGGCGATTCTCTACGGTCACGTCAACGCCAGTTTAGCCGCCACTAGCGGCATTCATAGCGGACAGGATGTGCTGAAAATGTTAATGGCAGGCGCGAATATTACTATGCTCTGCTCAGTGCTGTTGCAACACGGTATTCAGCAGATTCGCGTGATTGAACAGGAAATGCGGGAGTGGATGGAGCAATACGAATACGAATCAGTTCAGCAACTACAAGGGAGCATGAGTCAACAAAATTGCCCAAATCCGAGTGCGTTTGAACGTGCTCAATATATGCGATCGCTCCAAACTTATAAACGGCTCTGAATTTTACAAAAAAAGAGTATTATTAAATTTGATTTATTCAACTCATAAAAATCGAAGATATGTATCCAATCACGCTTGGCTATGAAGAGGCAAAAAATAGAATAAACTCTCTAATGCAGCATGGGCATCATGCAGAAGCTTTGGTCACCTCTGTATTTACGACAGAGAAAATGTTAAGACGTACTCTTAGAAAAATTATTGTATCGGCTGGATTTACCAGTAAAGTTGCTGAAAAATTGATTGGGAAAATCAATGGTTTAGAAGCGATTAAAATATATTGGGAGTTTTATGAGCCAAGTGGTAAGACACTAATCAAAGTAATCGGTGAACGAGAATGGAGCCAGATTAAACAATCGGCAGAGATGCGAAATAAATTAGTTCATGGAGTTCGAGTGTATGAACAAAGTCGTTGTCAAGAAAAGACTGAGAAATTACTCTCTACTTTAGATATCGTGAAGCAAAAACTTGACGAAACTTATGGCTATAGTGGATGGGAAAGATTCACAATTAGAAAAAGAAATAAATTACATATTGACCCAAAAGTGAAGATTGAAGAGAATAAATAAGTAGATCATTTTGATTACTTTATGCTTTTGACAGAAAGCCTTGAATTCCCCTTCACTGTAAAGAGGTCTCAATGAAATTCGTCGATGAATACCGGGATGCAGCCACTGCCCAACAGTATGCAAGGGCGATCGCCCAGATCACCACGCAACCCTGGACGATCATGGAAATCTGTGGCGGACAGACTCACTCGATCGTCAAATTTGGCGTTGACGAATTGTTGCCAAACGAGATTACGCTGATTCACGGTCCCGGTTGTCCCGTCTGTGTTACGCCGATCGAGTTGATTGATCAGGCAATTGCGATCGCATCCCTCCCTAATGTCATCTTCTGTTCTTTTGGCGATATGCTGCGCGTACCCGGTAGCCATGCGGATTTACTCACGGTTAAAGCCAAAGGGGGTGATATTCGGATTGTGTATTCCCCTCTAGATACGATCAACATCGCTCAGGCAAATCCCACAAAACAAATCGTATTTTTTGCCGTTGGGTTTGAAACCACTGCTCCTGCAACTGCGATGTTGGTTTATCAAGCACACCAGCAAGGTATTCAAAATATTTCCCTACTCGTCTCTCATGTTCTGGTTCCCCCCGCAATGGCAGCGATCCTGTCCTCACCTCAGAACAAAGTACAGGGCTTTTTAGCCGCAGGACATGTTTGTACAGTAATGGGCTACGGCGAGTATGAGGCGATCGCCCAGACCTATCAGGTTCCCATTGTGGTGACAGGGTTTGAACCCGTAGATATTCTCCAGGGCTTGTATCTGTGCATCCAGCAGCTAGAACACGGACAGGCACAGGTCGAAAATCAATATGCCCGTTCTGTGCGCCCATCGGGAAATGAGGTGGCTCAAAAACTGATGCGCGATGTGTTTGCGATCGTGCCCCGGCAATGGCGCGGCATTGGTGAAATTCCTTACAGTGGCTTGGGATTGCAGGATGCCTATGCTGACTTTGACGCACTCAAGCGGTTTAACCTCTCCACTGACACCGCGACAGAAGCCACCGAATGTATCAGTGGATTGATTCTCCAGGGCGTGAAGAAACCGCACGAATGTTCCGCCTTTGGCACTCGTTGCACACCCGAACATCCCCTCGGTGCGCCGATGGTATCTTCTGAAGGAGCCTGTGCCGCTTATTATCGCTACCGCCCCTGATATTGACTATGAGCATGAACCCCAACTTTACGCTGTCCTGCCCCATTCCGATTCAGCAATATCCAACAGTTTTGCTAGCACATGGAGGTGGCGGCAAGTTGATGCATCAGTTAATTGAACAAATGTTTGTACCAGCGTTTAGCAATGCAACACTGAATGTCCGGCAGGATGCGGCGGCGATCGCCCTCAATGGTCAAAACTTAGCCTTCACAACAGATTCTTATGTGGTTCGTCCCTTGTTCTTTCCCGGTGGCGATATTGGCTCTCTGGCAGTGAATGGTACGGTGAATGATTTGGCAATGGTCGGGGCGCGTCCCCTTTATCTGAGTGCTGGCTTCATTTTGGAAGAGGGGTTGCCAATGGAAACGCTATGGCGAATTGTACAGTCGATGCAGCAAGCCGCTCAAGCCGCGAATGTGCAGATCGTCACAGGTGATACAAAGGTTGTAGATAACGGTAAGGGCGACGGTATTTTTGTCAACACGGCTGGCATTGGCATCATTGAATATCCCCAAATCATTGCACCTCAGAGCGTTCAGCCCGGTGATGTTGTGATCTTAAATGGCGATATTGGACGACACGGCATTGCTATTATGGCGGTTCGTGAAGGGCTAGAGTTTGAAACCACGATCGAGAGCGATTCTGCCCCCCTTGCCGATTTAGTGCTTCAGCTTCTAGCAGCCGGAATTGAAATCCACTGCATGAGAGATTTGACCCGTGGTGGGTTAGCCAGTGCGCTGAATGAAATTGCTGAAGTCGCAGGGATGGAAATTGCGATCGTGGAAACCCAAATCCCCGTCCGCGAAGATGTTCAAGGTGCCTGCGAAATTTTGGGCTTTGACCCGCTTTATGTTGCCAACGAAGGACGATTCGTTGCTTTTATACCCACAAAAGACGCTGAACAGGCTTTAGGAATCATGCGTTCACATAAGATTGAAAAAGAAAACTCAAACCTATCAGACATCAATCCATGCATCATTGGTTATGTCACAGAAAAGTCATCAGGCATTGTGAAAATGACCAGTAAAATTGGTGTTCAACGCATCGTCGATATGTTAAGCGGTGAACAACTACCCCGCATCTGCTGAGGCACACAGCTTTCTCTTTTAAGGATATAGCAATCCTAAATGATTTGTGAAAGCGGGCGAAAGTGATAAACTGCTTTACATTCTCCAGTTAGTGCTGTCAATTTATCCATGAACGAACTCACTGAATTCATCCAGAGTAACCCTGATTCGCGTGAACTAAAACGGGCGTTAGCTAGTTCGGCGGGAATCCCCACACCAACGAAGCGTATGGTGTGGGATGAAAGCCAGGGTTATTTTTTGCCGTCTTGTTTGTGGTCTTCACCATCGCTGGAGAACAAGCAAGACAGGCAAAAAATAACCAATTTCTTACAAACGAAGCGATAGTTCTGATATACTTCTGAGCAAAGCAACATAAACGCTGCAAGTAGAATCCCAATACTAATCAAAATACCTTTGATTACGAAGACCTCCCATCATCCCAGCGATGTTTATCTAGGCGTTCTGTTTTCGATTGGTTAAGGTATTGCGTAGCTTCGCAGCAATTAGCGGCGCAAAGGTGAGAATAACAAGTCCGATTACCATTAAGCCACCCTGAGACAAATTATAGTCAGACAGAATCCGTTCCCAGGAATAGCCTAAAATTAATCGTCCTAAGCCAACCTCAAATGCCAGGGTTAAGACCGCCCACAACACGCCAATTTTTAACAATTGAGACCGTGATGCCTGAAGCCATGGCACAAAGAGAGTAGCGATGGCTAATATCAAAACAACACCTGTAAAAAACGAGACTTGACGAGCTGGGAGATCGCCAATTAGGGGCGCAAGCCATAACGTTCGAGCCGTGCCATGTAGCGTTTCGGCAAGGATGATCACAAACCAAACGACAACCCCTTTGAGCCAGACTATCATTACTTTCACCTTTGTGGATACCAGGTTTGATACCATTGCTGCATTTGTTCGATCTCAGCACTTTGACTGCGAGCGATCGATTGAGCCAGAGCACGAATTTCAGGATGCTTCGCACTATTCGCCACCATCGTAGACATCATGATTGCCATCTGATGATGAGGAATCATTTGCACAATGAATTCCCGATCAAAGTCCGCAGCGTTCTCTAAAGCATTGAGATCTGTACCCATCGATCCCTTGCCCACCTGTCCTCTACCCATCATTCCAGGTCGTTGGGAGGGTGATGCTACTCCATTACGCCGCATCATCCCCATTCCCATTCCAGCAGACCAAGCAGGAACATCTGCACCGTACCACTGTTTATACCAGGCTTGCATCTGCTGGATTTCCTGCGTTTGTGTAGTTTTAATGGCTTTAGCCAGCGCTTTGAGTTCAGGATGCTGTGCCCGACTGAGCGCTAAATCTGCCATTGCCACTGCGTCTTCATGATGAGGAATCATCATCACAATGAAGTGTTGATCTGCTTGAGCCATCATCCCTGGCATTCGAGGAATAGATGTTGGAGCGCTGGTCGGAGAACTTTGGGGAGAAATGACTTCTCTAGCTGATATATTTCCTGGAACAGTGGACGAATTCACAGAAGATGGCGGTTTGGGTCTGACGTTATAAACAATCAGTGATGCCAAAACTGCACCCATAGTCAATCCGATCAGACCATACAAGAGTGGTTTCTGATGGCTAAGTTTGTTCGCTTTCATGCTGCTGACTCCCTTTCAATCTATCCAATTTCAGCCTAGCGCTCAAATTTGAGGAACCTGTGAGGAGAAAGTGGTTAGCCCTGTTTTGCAGTTACATATTTTTATATTTGCAGCATTACTTGGGTGCGATCGCCCATACTCACAAGTTCCTCAGACTCTTTTTTTATAATCAAGGGATGGAGCTTCAGAGATATAGCAGTTTTCACTAGAGTGAGGTACGGCATCGCATCTATAATGCCTGTGCAGTAAGGATCTGATGTACTTCATTCATGCGGGAACCGCTATAAAGGCAATATCCAACACTCTTCAACACTCCATTAATGCTCTTAATAGTTGGAGAAAAAATTTTATGGTGCAAACAACAATTGCCCAATCATCTCTGTACGGAAAGGCACAAGCATTTGTATTACCTCTAAGGGATGTTGGCATTACAGATATCCCGATCGTGGGCGGCAAAAATGCATCCCTGGGAGAAATGCTGCAACAACTCTCTCCGAAAGGCATTAACGTTCCTGATGGCTTTGCGACAACGGCTTATGCCTACCGTCACTTTATTAAGGTTGCAGGACTAGAAGAAAAGCTCCGCCACCTCTTTGCAGCTCTGGATGTTGAGGACATGCCGAGTCTACAGCAGGTGGGACAGCAGGCACGATCGCTCATCCTTCAAACACCGTTTTCCGATGAGTTGCAAGCCGCCATTATCCAGGGCTATCAAACGTTGTGTGAATGTTATGGTGCGGATACAGACGTGGCAGTGCGTTCTAGCGCTACGGCAGAAGACTTGCCCGATGCTAGCTTTGCTGGACAGCAGGAAACCTATTTGAATGTGCATGGCAGCAACAGCGTATTAGAAGCCTGTCATAAGTGTTTTGCCTCGATTTTTACCGATCGCGCCATTTCCTATCGGCAAACCAAGGGTTTCGATCACTTTAATGTCGCCCTTTCAGTCGGTGTGCAAAAGATGGTGCGCTCTGATCTGGCAACTTCAGGCGTGATGTTTTCGATCGACACCGAAACAGGCTTCAAAGATGCGGCTTTGATTACCGCTGCCTACGGCTTAGGTGAAACCGTGGTGCAGGGTGCTGTCAATCCCGATGAATATTTAGTGTTCAAACCAACACTGAAGCAGGGATTCCGACCCATTTTAGAGAAGCGGCTGGGCAGCAAAGAAATCAAAATGATTTATGACGTGGGCGGCTCTAAGTTCACCAAGAATGTTCCCGTACCGCTAGAACAGCGACGGCAATTTGCCATTAGCGATGATGAGATTTTGACCCTGGCACGGTGGGCCTGTGAGATTGAAGACCACTACTCCACCGTTCGTGGTCTCTACACACCAATGGACATTGAATGGGCAAAAGATGGCATCACGAATGATCTCTTTATTGTGCAAGCCCGTCCAGAAACAGTGCAATCGCAGAAGATGCAAAACGTTCTGCGGAGCTACGAACTGAAAGAAAAAGGCAGCGCTTTAGTGAAGGGACGTGCGGTCGGTGAAATGATTGGTCAGGGCAAAGCCAGAGTCATTCTGGATAGCCACAACATTGATCAATTTCAAGCGGGTGAAGTATTGGTGACAAACCGGACTGACCCGGATTGGGAACCGATTATGAAACGAGCCAGTGCAATCGTCACCAATCAGGGCGGGCGTACCTGCCATGCTGCCATTATTGCCAGAGAAATGGGCATTCCGGCGATCGTCGGGTGTGGCAACGCGACCACTGTTTTGCAACCGGGACAGGCGCTTACCGTTTCTTGTGCTGAGGGTGAAGAAGGGCGAGTTTACGAGGGCTTATTATCCTTCAGTGTCAAGGAAATCCCCTTGGAAACATTACCCCGCACCCGCACCCAAATTCTGATGAATGTGGGTAATCCTGAGGAAGCCTTTGGTCTCTCTGCGATCCCGAGTGATGGCGTTGGCTTAGCCCGCATGGAATTTATCATTGCGAATCAAATTCAGGTGCATCCACTGGCACTGTTGTACTTTGATCAGTTAGAGAATGAACCTGATCGAGACAAGATTACTGAGTTAACGTCTCAGTATGAGGATAAAGCGCAATTCTTTGTAGACAAATTAGCACAGGGTATGGGCATGATCGCCGCTGCCTTTTATCCCAAACCTGTCATTGTTCGGATGTCTGACTTTAAAAGCAACGAATACGCCAATCTGATCGGTGGCAGGCAGTTTGAGCCGCATGAAGAGAACCCGATGATGGGCTGGCGTGGAGCATCTCGTTACTATGACGATCGCTATCGAGATGGCTTTGCCCTGGAATGTTACGCCATGAAGCGCGTGCGGGATGAGATGGGTTTAACCAACGTGATTTTGATGATCCCTTTCTGCCGCACACCTGAAGAAGGAAAATGTGTGTTGGCTGAGATGGCAAAACATAGTCTGACGCGAGGTGAAAACGGTCTAAAAGTCTATGTCATGTGCGAGTTACCCAGTAATGTGATGCTAGCAGATGAGTTCAGCCAAGTCTTTGATGGGTTTTCCATCGGCTCGAATGATCTGACGCAGTTAACGCTCGGACTCGATCGCGATTCATCCCTCGTTGCCCATTTGTTTGATGAACGGAATAACGCTGTGAAACGCATGATTCAGCAAGCGATCGTCACTGCAAAACGATGCGATCGCAAAATTGGTATTTGTGGTCAAGCTCCCAGCGACTATCCTGAGTTTGCTCGCTTCCTAGTTGAGCACGGCATTGATTCTATCAGCCTCAACCCAGATTCTGTCCTCAAAACACTGCTGGAAATTGCGGCGGTTGAAGCAGGTGAAATCTAATTGGAGAGTTTTACACCACTCGTTTGTTAATTTCTTGTTGCAGCTTCACATTCCAATAGCTCAACGACTCCTGGAAAAACATCCTGGGGGGTAATGGTTTGGATCGATTCGACATAGTAGCGGTTTTTGCGCTCCATCATCTCCTGAAGTCGTTTTTGAATTAGAAGATAGACAAGCGGAAAGTTCTCTCTTGTATTCTTTGCATCACAGAAGTCTTTCAAACTCGATCGCTTTGAACCAGGCTTAGAAACTACAGGTATCTCCGATGAACTCGTTGTCGCCGCATCAATCTACGTTATCTTGGTGGGTAGAAGTCTACACCTCTTTTCCCCAGAAAATTTATTACCTGGCCCCCTTCAACAGTCGAGAAGAGGCGAAGACTTCTAGAGGCGCACATATTGAAGCTCTGTATAACAACGAAGCGAGAGACATTGTTGCCTTGATCAAGTAGCGTTAGCCTAACAACTTTTTAATTAGAGAGCTATCATGTCAAACTCAGTGCGCCGTTACACTGCACCCCCTAGTAGCTGCCCGATCGCTTTTTTGCGGCAAGGCTCAACTGGAACTGATGTCATTGACTTGCAGTATAGCTTGCAACAGCGAGGCTTTAATCCAGGGGCGATCGATGGCAGCTTCGGCAGTCGCACCCACACCGCAGTTTACAGATTTCAATTTTCTCAAGAACTGTCGCTGACGGGCAGCGTTGATTTAGAAACTTGGCAAGCCCTAGATCATGTTTGTTAACTTGACGATCGCTCCGTCATTGCTTCAACTAGAACTCATACATTTCGCATCGTAATTCATCAACTCAATCAAGAAATCAAACACTTTTCCAGCATCTTTATAAAAGAGTTTCTCTAGCTCTTTCAACTTTAACCATTGAATCTTTGGAAAAATAGTGATATTAGATGTTGATCGGGGTAAGGAATCTAATACCTAATCTATTGCCCAATGAAGCTATCTCTAAAAACTCTAGGAGTTGCCCCCAACGCTTGGGCAGTCGATGCAGCCACCGCCGATATTACCCGACCGCCTTTAGAGCCAAAGCCGATCGCGATCGCCACAGACACCAAAACGCTGCGCCTTGATCTAGCCAAAGCCGCAATTCTGGTGATCGATATGCAGAACGATTTTTGTCATGCGGATGGCTGGTTGGCGCACATTGGGGTCGATGTCACCCCAGCCAGAACTCCGATCGCGCCACTCCAACGATTCTTACCAGGGCTGCGAAGTCAGCAAGTGCCTGTAATTTGGGTCAACTGGGGCAATCGTCCTGATTTGCTCAACATTAGTGCGGCGGCTCTTCACGTCTACAATCCCACTGGGTCGGGCATTGGGTTGGGTGATCCATTACCTCGCAATCAAGCGCCAGTGCTGATGGCAGGAAGTTGGGGAGCCGCTGTCGTCGATGAGCTAACCCAAGCGCCCGAAGATGTCTGTGTGAATAAGTATCGTATGAGTGGCTTTTGGGACACGCCACTCGATAGCATTCTCCGCAACTTGGGCAAAACGACGCTCTTTTTTGCAGGGGTAAATGCTGATCAGTGCGTCATGACAACCTTACAAGACGCGAACTTTTTAGGCTATGACTGTTGTTTAATCAAAGACTGCACTGCCACGACTTCGCCTGATTTTTGTTGGCAAGCTACCTTGTATAACGTCAAACAATGCTTTGGGTTTGTCACCGAATCTGAGGCGATTTTGAGTGCGATCGCAAAATAGGGGCACGACACTGCCATGTCCTTACCTCAACATTCGGGCGGATTGTATCAGAATTGGCAAACAAGTTAAATATAAGAGGCTGAGATCAGACTATTCGCCACTCTTAGAGGAGACTCTCATGCTCGAAGACAGTTGTGTAATCGCTGTAGTCAAATCTCCGCAAGATTATCAGGCTTATCGCATTAGCCCTCAAGATTCAAATCGGTTGGCGATCGTGTTTGACCCCGCGATCGCCAATTTTTCGATGACATTCTGTGTGGAAATTTTTGATGTTGGTGGAAAAACGCCGCCTAATCGTCATCAAATGGCGATCGAGATGTTTTTTGTCCTCAAAGGGCAAGGCATCGCCATTTGTGATGGCAAAGAAGTGCCGATTCAGGCGGGTGACAGTCTTCTCGTTCCGCCGACGGGCATTCACCAAGTCAAAAACACTGGCTCTGAGCGACTTTATGCTCTGTGTTTTATGGTGCCAAACGAAGACTTTGCCGAACTGATTCGCAGTGGCGTTCGGGTTGAGCTAGACGAAGAAGATATGGCAGTTTTGCGGCGCACTCCCGTTCCCAAACTTTCTCATGTTTAAAGTGTTGCCTAAGCAGACGCATTCGATGCAGACGCGCGATCGCGTGCGTTTGGATGCAGATGTTTACTATCCCGATGCAGTTGGCCCGTTTCCGGTGCTGCTGATGCGGCAACCTTATGGGCGGGCGATCGCGTCTACGATCGTGTATGCTCACCCGATCTGGTATGCGGCTCACGGCTACATTGTGGTCATTCAAGATGTGCGGGGTCGCGGCACTTCTGAAGGAGAATTTTGGCTGTTTGAAGATGAGATCGAAGATGGCTACGACACGGTGAATTGGGCGGCAGCGCTTCCTCAGAGCAGTGGCGTGGTGGGAATGTATGGGTTTTCCTATCAGGGCATGACTCAACTCTATGCGGCGGTGAAACGTCCCGTTGCGCTCAAGGCGTTGTGCCCCGCGATGTTGGGCTATGACCTCTATCACGATTGGGCTTATGAGGGCGGGGCGTTTTGTCTGCAAGCAAATTTAGGATGGGCGATCCAAGTTGCGGCAGAAACGGCACGACTCAAAGCAGACGAAGCGACATTTTTAGCGCTTTCTGATGCCGCGAGAAACTTGCCGCTGCACGATCCTGTTCCGGCTCGTCCCGCGATTATGAGTGAGTTGGCAGCAGATTCATTTTATCACGATTGGCTCGATCGTCCCCCATCTGATCCTTATTGGCAGAGACTATCTCCCAAAACTTATGTCGAAGCGTTTGATCTGCCAATGCTGCATATTGGCGGTTGGTTCGACCCCTTTATGCGCGGCACATTAAATCTCTACAATGCAACGGCAGCGCGTAGCCAACATCCTCAGCATTTGTTAGTCGGAGCCTGGGCACATTTGCCCTGGGGTCGCAAAGTAGGTTCAGTGGATTATGGATCAGAGGCGGCAAGCTTGTGCGATCGCGCTCAAATTCGCTGGTTTGACCAATTTCTTAAAGGCATTGACACCGAACTCCTGAACGAACCCTCCGTTAAATTATTTGAACTCGGAAGCAACCAGTGGCGATCGTTCGATCGCTTTCCCACTGACGCTAAGACTCCCTACTATCTCACCAGCACCGGGCTGGCTGGACTTACGGACGCTGACGGTTCGTTAACTTCGACTCCGGGTGATTATTCTGCCTTTGATCAACTGGTTCATGATCCTTGGCGACCTGTTCCGGCGTTGGGTGGTCATGCGTCTGCGCCGTCTGGCTCGTTCGATCGCGCCTCTCTTGATTGCCGAAGTGATGTTCTCACCTACACTTCTGCGCCTTTTGATGACGGGTTGCAGGTGATCGGACAAGCGATCGTCACGCTCTATTGCAGCGCCGATATGCCCAGCTTTGACTTATCTGCGGTGCTGTCTGAAGTTCGTCCGAACGGCGGAGTTTATAACGTCACTCAAGGCTATCGACGCGTCAACTCTAGCGAAGTGACCGAGCCATTGCAGATTGTTCTTCAGCCTATTTGCATTCAGATTGCTAAAGGGAGTGCAATTCGACTCAGCTTGAGTGCCGCCTGTTTTCCTGCCTACCCGGTGAATGGGGGAACCGGAGCCACGCCAGGAGAGGCAAAAGCGATCGCAGCTCAAATCATCACGCTCACCCTGCAAACTGAAGATTCTTGCGTCTTATTGCCGATCTCAACCTAATAGGGACACTAAATTCGACTACGATTGGCAGAAATCACGGATGCTGACACACTATTGAGAGGTTGTCACACTAGAGGATTAGTGATTTTGTGCCAAGAAACCCATTCGATCGGAGTCGATTTCGATGAAGCAACTCAGCGTCAAAATTGCCCACCTGCCAGATGATTGGGCACCCATTCGGGCAATTCGCCGCGCCGTGTTTCAGCAGGAGCAAGGCGTTGAGGAAGCCTTAGAATTTGACGGACGGGATGACGAAGCCGTTCAGTTTTTAGCGTCTCTAGACGATCGCCCCGTCGGAACGGCTCGAATTCGCTTTTTAAGTCAATCTACGGCAAAGTTAGAACGTCTTGCAGTGCTATCGGATGCCAGAAAACAAGGAGTCGGTCAACAGATCATGCAGACCGCTCTCAAGTTTTTAGGTGAAAAAAACATTTCAGAAATCCGTATTCATGCCCAAGAACCTGTAAAAGAGTTCTATCAGGCATTGGGGTTTGAGGCTGAAGGCGATCGGTTTGAAGAAGCCGGAATTCCTCACTTTAAAATGAGCAAACGATTGGGATGAATTAGTGGGCGCGACAAAACCAGACTGGATTAAAGGATTGCCGATTTTAGGACTGATCTGGCTCACCGGAGCCGTGATCGATCGAGTCTGGTTTGCGATCGACCAATCCATTCCCGGCTGGGATCAAGCTGACTATCTCACGGGCGCGATGAACTATTGGCGCGCGCTGCAATCTCCTCAGTGGTTTTCTCAAAGCTGGTGGGCAGAGTTTTGGATGCTGTCGTCTAAAATTCCGCCTTTAGTCTACATTTCGACCGTGCCGTTTTTATCGATCTTTGGCACAGGAGTCGAACAGTCTACGATCGTCAATCTGCTTTATAGCGCGATTCTGCTCGGCTCTGTTTATGGGCTAGGGGCACGGTTGTTTGATGTCCAAGTCGGTCTATGGGCAGCCGCTATTTGCCTGCTGTTTCCAGAACTTTATAGAATTCGCTTAGACTTTCTGCTCGACTACCCATTAGTCGCTATGGTGACTTTAAGCATTTTCACCTTAACGATGTGGGCAGTTAGCAAGGGTGAATCTCTGAGCAAATCTCAAAATCATCCTTCTTTTCATGGATTAACGCTGCATCCTGCAAGTTATCCCTGGATTTGGTCGATCGCTTTTGGCATTGCTTTTGGGCTGTCGCTCTTAACGAAACAAACCGCTCTATTATTTTTAGCCGTGCCGATCGCCTGGTTATTATTCACATTTCTCTGGCAAAAAGCGTGGATAAAACTGGCTCAACTGCTGCTGAGTTTGACGATCGCGCTGACCATCTGCCTCCCGTGGTATCGCCTCAATTGGCTGCTGGTTTTAACCTCTAGTAAACGCGCCACGATCGATTCAGCCATTGTGGAAGGAGATCCGCCCCTCAACACGTTAGCTGCCTGGATTTTTTATCTCAAACTGTTGCCGTCTCTCGTGTCTTATCCATTGCTGATCGCGGGGCTAGTAGGGCTATTGCTCTATTGGAAGCGATCGGTGATTTTAGGTGAATGGTTTATCTCAGGCGGTCGGCTGCGACAGAAAATAGACTACGGCGGATTGCGAAAAAGAGGCTATCGACAAGCCATTTATCGCCGTTGGTGGCGATCGTTAGGGTGGCTTGCAGTGTTTTTAGCGGGCGGTTATTTATTGAGTTCGCTCAACGTCAACAAAGACGATCGCTACATCACGCCTTTGTTGCCTGTGCTAGCGGTAGTGTTAGCACAGGGATTGGTGCTATTTCCCGATCGCTTACGTGGCTTGCGCTGGGGCGCTGTTGGGTTGTCAACTCTGATCATGGTGTTTAACTTAATGCCGATCGAGTTTGTTCCTAGATTCTGGTCAAGCACTTACTCTCATCACGCAACACTGGCAGCAGACTGGCATCACGAAGACGTAATTGATGAAGTGATTCGCACCGATCCCTATCTCCGCAGCACAGTAGGCGTACTCCCTTCTTTACCGAGCTTCAATCAACACAACCTCAACTATTTCGGAGTGCTGCAAAACTTTCAGGTTTATGGGCGGCAAGTTGGCACAAGACTCAAGCAAGTTGAACAAGATGCCCGATCGCTGTCCTGGTTTGTGACGAAAAGTGGCGATCAAGGTTCTATTCGCCAATCATCGGCTCTAACTGCATTAGAGAAGACGATCGTTCAAAGCTCAGATCTTCAGTTAAAAAAAACCTGGTCACTTCCCGATCGCAGCACGCTTTATCTCTATCATCGTCAGGTTCCGACGCTGCAAGTTCAACCGCTTGAGACTAAAGGTGGACAACCTGTACGGTTAGAGCAGGTGCGAGTGCCCAATCAAGCGGCACCCGGACAACCTTTACCCGTCACTTATCGCTGGTCAGGCTCTTGGAAAGAGTTGAAATCAGGCTTAGTGTTACTTACCTGGAGTCGAACAGATGGAACTAAAGCCGGAAATCGCTGGCTGCATGACCACGCGATCGCGTTAGGAATGCTGCAACCCAAGGCGGGCAAAGACAATGCTCAATTTCAGATCATCGAACGACTCGCCATGTTGCCGCCTGCTAATGCCGCAGGAAGCTATACCCTAACGGCAACCTACCTCAACTCTAAAACAGGCGAAACTTATAGAATTCCGGTGCCAGAAGTGCGGTTAAAGATTAATGCTGATGCGATCGCCATTGCAGACGCGCAGGTTGATTTTGTGACAAGGCTACGATCGCTGTCTGCCCTGATCCCCAAAGGAGTCAGTGCGCTCCCTGGGGTTTTTGAGCAAATCGGCAGCATCAATCAATATGACCCTACTCAAAGCTATGCAGTGCAAGCGCGTCAAACGTTAGCCTATCGACTTCAGCAAGAGCCTAAAAACCTTGAGTTTGCCTATAATCTGGCACTGGCAACAGTGTTGACTCGGCAGGTCGATCGCGCGATCGTTGCCTTTGAGCGAGTCACTCAATTAGACTCCAAAAACCCCTATGCTTATGCCTATCTGGCGTTTGTCAATCTCTATGACTTTCGACCTAAAGCGGCTCAAACTGCTTTGCGATCGGCGTTGGCACTCAACCCAAACCTACCAGAACTACACGCCCTCAATGGAGTTGCTGCTCTCATGCAGGGCAATCTAGTTCAAGCGGGGCAGGAAGCGAGGACGTTTCAAAAGGGTTAGATAGGTAGACTAATCCTGGGCAGAGTTGTCTCAAAGACAGAAATAGGACTAGCGGCAGAGTTGAGCGATGATAAACCAAGCATAAACGAAGCAAAAAGACTTTGTTCGCTGCTCTAGCATCTTGTTATAGTGATTTGAACTTCTAGCATAGAGAAATCTTTTATGGCACTCAATGACTTTAGAGAAGTATTTCTTCCTTACTGTTTAAAAAAGCAAGATGATGGACGATACGTGGTGCTTAACAGAGAATATAAGCCGATTGGCTTCAAAAATAGAGAAAATGTCAAGTATGAGGACTATCCTATTTGTGTTGAATTGAAAGGGATAGGTTCAGCAACAGCGGCAAAGCTTTCTTACAAAGGTGATTCAAGTATGGATAATATTTATTTATACAATGATAGTTGTGTTCCGACTGAAAGTGCCGAACACATGAAAAATTACCTTAAACGCTTAGAAATCTTGGCAAAACTTAAAGTTGTCTAGTTAAGTAAATATAGTCAGTTTATGAAAATCTTCACTGTGATCGTTGAGCAAGGTTATGACACAAACTTCTATGTTGGCTACTTAACTATCCTTTGGGTGTTCAGAGGACACTTTAGAAATTTGTTTCGAGATTTCAGGATTGTAGAGCCGGAGATAATTCCAATAATTGCCGAAGACTGATTTCACATAACCCTTAGTTTCATCGTAGGGAATCATCTCAACAAACTCATCGGTGTCTTGGGTTTTTGCCTTGGATAGCCAACCCCCAACCGCGCCAGGGCCCGCGTTGTAACTCGCGACCGCCAACATCGAATTGTTGTTGTACTCCAGGTGAGTATGATCGAGATACCAGGTGCCTAGCCGAATATTGTCGTTAGGGTCATCGAGCTTAAACTGTTTGAGTTTGATATTGCTGGCGATAAACGTTGCGGTGTCGGGCATCACCTGCATCAAACCCGTTGCGCCCACCGATGATTTAATTTTTGACTCAAAGCGAGACTCTTGGCGAATCAGCGCTGTCACCAAAAGCGGATTGAGTTGCTGCTGCTGTGACCAATTTTCGATTTCCTGCAAATAGGGAAACGGATAGAGTGCTTGCCAGTAGGCAGATTGTTGCTTTAGCGATCGATACTGTTCTTTTTCTTCGGGCTTGTCGCGATCGCTGAGATTGGACACCATAAAAATGCCGTCTAGATTATCGCCGACTCCTAAGCGCATCACGCCATCGGTAAACTGTTCTGCCATCGTGGGAGCCATGCGACCTTGGAACTCAATCTGCCAATGAGTCCAGGCATCGCGGTCTTGCCCAAGCTGGTAGAGTTCTTTGAGAACAGGCGACCCGCTAACCAGTTCGGGGCGAGTGGCGGGTTTATTAACAGCAGGGTTGAGCGATCGCACACTGTTAAAGTCGCCAACATTCCAGCCTAGTCTACTGGCCGATCGCCACGCATAATAAGAGTCTGAATGCTGGGCAAGCACTTTTTGATAGATAGCTTTTGCTTCGTCAGATTTGCCGAGTTTCTCAGTCCATTTGCCGACCCAAAACCCAGCTTGTGCGGCGATTTCACTATCGGGGTTGTTGTTAAGAATCGGTTCTGCCCACTGTTTTGCGAGTCGAAAATCTCCGGCTTTGGCGCGTTCTTGAGCATAGGCCCAGCGCATTTCTGCTGCCGCATCGGTGTTGGCATATTGAGTTAGCACGAGTTGCCGGACTTGAGTCGCAAATTTGCTGCTGTTGAGTTTGTCTAGTTGTTTAGATTTTTCGACCAGCGCGGCAGGTGCACGATCGGGAAAGTGTTGAATCACCTGATCGAGATAAGCGATCGCGAGTTGGGGCTGTTCTGCTAATGCCGCAAGTCGAGTCAGCGCTAACCCAGCTTCGGGTGAGTTGGGAAACTGTTGGACGACCTGCCGATAGCGATCTTCTCCCCCCGGTTTGCCGCTTAAATGGAGGCCGCGGGCGGCTCGATAGGCGTTGACAGCAGTTTGAGGCGCACGAGCGTAGGCAAAAGCACCTTTGTCATAAACCTGATTTTCCCAATAGCCAAACGCGATCGCTTCCCAATCTTTGGGCTGTAGCTGAGGGGCAAATTTTTCGGTTATTTTATTGAGAACCCCCGTGTAGCCTTCGCTATTAGTTGCATGATTTACAATCAGCATTAGCAATGCAAGCTGATTGGGATTCTTTTTGAGGCGGAGTTGAGCAATTTCGACTGATCGAGGATGCGCCGGAAACTTCTCGATCGCTTGATCCCAATATTTAGGATTCGACTTCCCTAAGAAAAACAGCGCTTCTGCGGCAGCCGGATCATTGGGATATTGCTTTACTAATTCCTGCCAGGTTGCCGTTGTCTCCGATTGCTTTCCAGCTACTTCGTAAGCTTGGGCGCGTTTCAGCAGCACTTGCGCCGAGAGCACCGGGTAGTCTTTTTCTAAACCTTTGAGTGATTCGATCGCTTTGTCACCTTGCCCCTGAGCGATCAGATCGCTTGCCAACAGATATCGGGCCCGATTACGCTCTAGCGAAACCGTGGACTTTTGGGCGGTTGCCTTGAGAGTGGCGGCACGTTGATTAGGCGATTGAGCAATCAGCGGGCTGACGATCGTACTCGGCGAACCCACGCTTTCTGGTTTAGTGGAATTTGATCCCAAACCTATGGCTTGATGGGAAGCGTCCTTCAGTTTCTCGATCGGCAAAAAAGTGCCAATCAATAAAGCTGACAGCCCGGTGCCTGCTGCCAGCACAATCCAAATCTTTCGTTGCTTCAACATCGATTCTCTCCCAGGGTGGGTGAAATCTTCTAAAACTCCTAGCAGTTATAGCAAAGATCTGTAAGGTGCTAGTAAGAAAAAATAAATATGAAGAGTTTTTGTATCTTAAAACACTTGGAAATTCATTGTAAGTCCTTTTTGCTACTGGTGGAGGTACTCGATCAAGTCAATCTGGATGATCAACCGAAATAGAACTCTAAAAGTTACTCACATCCCCAAAATTTACCCACACCTCTTTCAGTTTTGATCGATACTGGATCAATCATTGAACCCCAAACGAAAGGTTAGGTAATGAAGTTACAAGCAACAGATACTTCGCGTCTCAACTGGTCTGGTGATGGTCTGGCGATCGGCTTATTTGAAGATGAGGTTGAGCTAACGGGCGATTTGGCAGCCCTTGACGAACAGCTTTTGGGATCGCTAAAAGACTTGATTGCTGACATGGATTTTAAAGGCAAATCTGGCAGCAGTGTCTCGACTCGTGTCGGTAATCAACAGCCGATTCGCAAGCTGATTTTGGTGGGGTTGGGCAAATCAGACGCGCTCAAACTAGATGGGATCAGGCGATCGGCGGCGGCGGCGGCAAAACTGGCTAAAAAAGAACGTTGCAAAACTTTGGGCATTAGCTTGCCTACTTGGAATCAGGACGCAGCGGCCACCGCTCAAGCGATCGTCGAAGGCATCGAACTCGCGCTCTATCAAGACACCCGCTTTAAGTCAGAACCTGATGACAAACCCAACGTCGAACAAGTTGACTTAATTGGGTTAGCCGGACAAGACGCTGCGATCGACCATGCCCGCAAAGTTTGCTCTGGTGTCTTTTTAGCACGAGAACTGGTTGCCGCACCTGCAAACTATGTCACGCCGATCACTCTGGCAGAAACTGCACAAGCGATCGCGCAAGAATATGGTTTAAACCTCGAAATCTTAGAGAAAGAAGAATGCGAAGCGCTAGGCATGGGGGCGTTTTTAGGAGTCTCTCAAGCGTCTGATTTGCCGCCCAAGTTCATTCACTTGACCTATAAACCTGATGGCACACCGCGACGCAAATTGGCGATCATCGGCAAGGGGATCACGTTTGATTCGGGCGGGTTAAACATTAAAGGCGCAGGCAGCGGCATCGAGATGATGAAGACCGACATGGGCGGAGCGGGCGCTGCGTTTGGGGCGGCAAAGGCGATCGCTCAAATCAAACCGGATGTTGAGATTCACTTTATCGTCGCTGCGGCTGAGAATATGATCAGTGGTCATGCCATTCACCCCGGCGATATTCTCACTGCCTCGAATGGGAAGACGATTGAAATTAACAACACTGATGCAGAAGGGCGGTTAACGCTGGCAGATGCACTGGTGTTTACTGAAAAACTGGGTGTGGACGCGATCGTTGATCTGGCAACGCTAACGGGGGCCTGTGTGGTTGCATTAGGTGACGATATCGCTGGGTTGTGGAGTCCTGATGATGGGGTGGCAACTCAACTTCAACACGCCTCAGAGCAAGCAGGCGAGAAACTTTGGCGGATGCCGATGGAGGAGAAATATTTTGAGAGCATGAAGTCTGGCATCGCCGATATGAAAAACGCAGGTGCCCGCGCGGGTGGGGCAATTAGTGCAGCGATGTTTCTCAAGCAGTTTGTGAAAGAAACTCCTTGGGCACACCTGGATGTCGCTGGGCCGGTTTGGGCGGATAAAGAAAACGGCTATAACGGGGCAGGCGCGACTGGATATGGTGTGAGAACGCTGGTGAATTGGGTGATGGGCTGATCCGAATGGGCTGTGCGATCGTCTTGCAGATATTGCCACGCTGACGTTGCTGAACGAATGCATGATTGGGGTAGGGGCAATCCCCCCGTGGTTGCCCTCTTCGCGTAAGGGGTAGGCACGGGGGCGCTATCCCTACCGTCGTTTCATACCCACAATTCGCAACGCCAAATTCGGGTTTTATAATTCACAATTCTCGATCGCCGCATCGACGGTCTTTAAACGGTTTAGCGGTTCATTACGCTGATAAACGATGCAAAACCTACCAGATGTTTCGCCCGATCGCGGTTACATTCGTCCCGCTCGTCGTGGGAAGCATAAAGTATTTATAGGCATGTCTCCGGGCGTGGGCAAAACCTACAAAATGCTAGAGGAAGGGCATTCTCTCAAGAAAGAAGGGACGGATGTTGTGATTGGGCTACTTGAAACTCATAATCGACAAGAAACGATCGCCAAAGCGGTTGGCTTAGAGCAGGTGCCTCGTCAAAAAATCACCTGGTCGGGTGTGACGCTGACTGAAATGGACACCCCGGCGATTATTGCTCGTCAGCCTCAACTGGTGTTAGTCGATGAGTTGGCTCACACAAATGTCCCTGGTTCTGAGCGAGAAAAGCGCTATCAGGATGTCGAAGTGATTTTAGCGGCTGGAATTGATGTCTTTTCAACAGTCAACATTCAGCATCTAGAGAGTTTGAATGACCTCGTAGCAAGAATTACAGGCATTGTCGTCAGAGAGCGTGTCCCCGATCGCTTGCTCGATGAGGCAGATGAAGTGGTCGTCGTCGATGTCACACCCGAAACGCTAGAAGAACGCTTGAGAGATGGCAAAATTTACGCACCTGAAAAAATCGATCAATCGCTGCAAAACTTTTTTCAACGTCGTAATTTAATCGCCCTGAGAGAACTGGCACTGCGAGAGTTAGCCGATCAAGTTGAAGAAGGTGCGATCGAAAATGGCAACCACTCAACTAATGAGGCTCCCTACTGCAATGTTCATGAGCGCGTGTTGGTGTGTGTCTCGACTTACCCAAACGCCATTCAGCTAGTTCGACGGGGTGCCCGAATTTCGGGGTATATGCATGCGCCTTTTTACTGCCTATTTGTAGACAATCCCGATCGCTTTTTAAACAAGTCAGAAAGTTTGCATATTGAAACCTGTGAGCGATTGTGTCAGGAATTTGGGGGGCAGTTTGTGCGAGTGGCGGATCACAATAAAGCCAGAGCGATCGCTGATGTTGCCAAAGATTATCGGATCACGCAAATTGTGATCGGTGAAAGTCAACAATCGCGCTGGAAAATCCTATTGCGCGGTTCATTAACTCAACAGCTTTTGCAATCGCTTAAAAACATTGATGTGCATATTATCGCCGCTGAAAAAGTCTAGCTGAAGGTTTCTTTGGGGCGAATTCGACGACTTCGTTGCAAGGTTGTCGTGCCCCCTAAATCCCCCAAGTTTGGGGGACTTTGAACTCCGGCTCCCCCAGAATTGGGGGTTGGGCGGTTCGCCAGGGTTCATCGAACTCACGTCTCTTTAGTACGATCGCAGTCAGCATCAAAAGTTACACAAGTCACCGTGCGCGTTGGTCAAAGCTCTGCCATGATCACCCCATCGACCTGGAGGGCAATGGCAGACGATGGAACACCCCAAACGCTTGATTCGGCTTGATCTACAGGTGCGCCCTGATCAGACAGAACTTTTAGAAGGGCTAGACTTCTGGCTGCAACTGGGGCTGCTCTCCAATTCTCAAGTGCGCCATTTAGGGCAAGACTCGCTGACCTGCCCATTGCCCGATGCCTTCGGCACACGCGAACGTGAGCGGGTTGCCGTCCCAACTTCAGACTCCTACGCAGCAGACTTTATTTCTGAAGCCGCCCTAGTTTCTGTCCCAGTCTCGCCTGAGCCTCGCCAAACTACGGCTAGACCATCTTGGGTGGGTCAGATGCTCTCGTCGCTAATGGCAGAAATTAGCGTCGTTTGGCTGCTGTTTTTGGGCGTGTTTATGGTCGTCGTGTCGTCTGCGGTTTTGGCGGCAAGTCAGTGGAAAAACGTCTCGATCGTCGGGCAATACTCAATCTTGTGGGGCTACACTATAGCGTTTGGGTTAGCGGGACTTTGGTCAGGGGCGAGATCGAACCTCCGCCTCACGGGACGGATGCTGCAAATTGCGACGCTGCTGCTCGTTCCGGTCAACTTTTGGATGATTGATGGATTTGGGCTGTGGCAAAATGGCTTGGGCTGGGGAATGGGCGCAATTGCCGCATTGAGTCTTTCGGCTCTGACGTTTCGACTGTTGCGATCGAGTCCTCGCACCACGCTGATCAATGCTTGGGGGTTAAGTTGGCTGCACTGGGGTTGGGCAGTGCCCGGAATTCCCTTAATTGCGGTTTATGTGGGCACGATCGGCACGGCTGTCTTACAAGTAATTAGACGAGATCGGGAAGAATCTTCTACCCGATTTCCGCTTGATTTAGGGGCAATTGCGATCGCATTCTCAACGCTGCTTTTGATTGGCAGAGCCGTCTTGGTGAAAGGAATTCCCTTCAGTCGGTTAGGATTAGCGCTAGGAATTTGTGGTTGGATTCTCTGCTGGATGAATCGCCGCACTCAAAACCCACTTTGGACTCCAGCCGGAGCCGGATTGCTCGTAGTTGGGTGGCTTGTGACAGTCACAGCCGATCAATGGCAAGCTTTAGCGGTGAGCGGGTTAATTCTCTGGCTGCTGGTGGAGCGATTGCAGCGATTTTGGCGAGTGCAAGACGTGGTGGCTCTGATTCTGGTAGGGTTTCAAACTTATGCTCTGCTGCGCGTCATTTTTCCGCCTGCGGTTCGTCGTAGCGTCATGGCGACGATTGCTGAATGGGCGCATCTCCAGCAAGGTGCTTGGGAATTGACCGGGTTAGGATTTTTCCTATACGTTCTGATTATTTTAGGATTTGCGGCTTATTTACGGCGATCGCAGCATTCTAATTTAGCGATCGCTGCCGAACAAATGGCATTGGGGTTAGGCATTCTTTTAGTGATTCCGGGGGCGTTAAATCCTTTAGTTCGGGCGATTTACTTACTGATCTCTGGGCTGACGCTCGGCGTGTTTTTACGAGGTCGGTCTGCCATCGTTTGGTATATCTATCTCACTCACATCACCGGACTGTTAGCCGTTTTCGCCTGGATCGATTGGGGGTTTCCTAATCTCGCTGCGCGATCGTGGGCGATCGTGTTGCTAGTCACGATGATTGCCGAGTGGGGAGTGTGTGCGATCGTTCGTAACCGGGGATGGCAACTCAGCGCCTGGTATTTTGGAATCGGATTGGCTGCCTGTAGCTACGTGCTGTTAATTTCCGTTAAGGTTGACAATGTTGAAAGCAATCTCGTCTGGTTAGCAACCCCAATTTTACTTATGCTGCTGGCTCGTCGTCCTCAGTTTATCCATGCTCGTTGGGCAAGTTGGCTGAGTACGATTGCGTTATTGATTGCGCCAGTCTTGACGATCGGACAACTCGATCTTTTACTGATCACGTTTGCGATCGCCACTGTTGTGATGGGAGTCAATACTCAATCTCTACAGCAGTTAATCGCGGCGGCAATCACTGTTGGCTTTGGGGTGAGTTTTGCAATCACGCTGCTGTGGCGCATTTGGAACCCGATTTCATCGCCCTGGATTTTTCCCTGGATCGCGATCGTCATCATCGGACTTTGGCTATTGCGTCATCTGTTGAGCCGTCAGCAAACGATTCTCGCCCGTCTCTACATGCAGGCGTTAGATGGCTGGGCGATCGCGCTCAGTCTGTGCAATCTTGGCTTACTGACCCTGATAATTGTCTTATCAAATCCGCTTGAGTGGCAATATGTGTTAGCAGTCGGGCTAACTACCAGTGCGATCGTTTATCGCGTCGTGCAGCGACCGACGAATCTAGGACTGTGGGGCGCAGCGTGGAGCATTGAATTGCTAGCGCTCAGTTGGGTCAATTTGCGCGGAGGAACGTGGGACGATTGGGCGATCGTCACGCTCGTTTTAGGATTGCTCACTCAACTCTTAGGCAACTTTTGGCTGCGTCGCCATCCCGATTCTACGCTCACCAGTCTGCACGGAATTCCACCGTTCTACGCAATTCTGGGCGGACTTTTAGCTCACTATCACTTCACTCCAACGACTGGACTTTATACCTTTGCGGCGGCATTGCCGTTAATCAGCGTAGGTCGTCGTCAGCCCGATCTCAAACCACTGACTTTCTTAGGCATCGCAGCCATTTCGATCGCCGCTTATGAAGGATTAACTTACCAATTGCTGCACAGTCCTAGAGGAGCCGAAGGAGATGGCATTACGCTTCTAGCAGGGTTAGCAGCGGCGATCGCGATCACTTATCGCCTAATGGCTCGGTGGCTACGTTCTTATTGGCGACTCACGCAACCTGAGCTTTTAACTGTGACGCATCTGCACTGGTTCGGCGGCAGCATTCTGGCGTTGATTGCGCTGATAGCTCCTCTCAGCCAAACAGGAAGCCCGATCTGGATCGGGGTGGCAACCCTGTTAGCTAGTTACGCAATCTGGCAAGGACGAACGCAAGAAAAATGGGTATATCCCGGTGTCGTCCAAGTGTCTGCTGCGATCGCCCATGCTCTCTATAAAACGCTGCCAGAATCGACGCTGTTGAATTGGGGAGCCGCGATCGCGGTTCTGGTCGCTTATGGATTTTATGCTCTACCCTGGCACACTTGGGGCTGGTCGCGCCGACCCTGGCAAAGATCAGCCGCACTGTTGCCGGGTGCGATCGTACTGATTACTAATCAAGACATCACAGTACAAAGTCTGTTAATTGTGGGTGCATTTTACGCCTGGTTTGCGAGAGTCACGGCTCAAATTCGTCTCAGCTATCTGGCGCTGGGGTTGGCAGATTGGGCAATTCTCAAGGTGCTAAACGACTATTCGCTCACCGATCCACTGTGGTTTATGACGGTTTTAAGCGGCTCGATTCTCTATGGAGTGCAGATCGATCCGGCTTTGCGATCGCCCTCGTCTCGCGAAGTTCGTCATCTTTTGCGCTGTTTGGCAGTGGGGCTGTTTTGTCTGACGGCTCTTTATCAATCCGATCGCAGTTGGGTGCAGGGATTGTTGACGATCGCCTTTAGTTTAGGCTTGATCGGGGCAGGACTAACACTGCGAGTTCGGGCTTTTTTATATGTCGGGACGGCAACATTTATGCTTAAAGTTGTTCGTCAGCTTTGGTTTTTTATCAACAATGAATCTCTTCTGTTATGGGCAATGGGCATTGTTTTAGGACTGGTGTTTATTTGGATCGCTGCCACCTTTGAAGCACGACGCAGCCAAGCGATCGCGCTCGTGCAATATTGGGTCACAGAACTCGATCGCTGGGAGTAATTGTTTCCTCTAGCGGACTTTTCTGAGAAAACGCTGAGTTTAGACTGAGAACATTTAATGCAGAAATTCAGGAAACTTGGAGATTGATTTCAGAGCCGCCTCAGACTCGATCGACATACTGTGAGCATCGAGAAACATTCACAGTCTTTTAACGGGATGGCAACAAACATGAATTGGAAAATTATTGGTTCGGTGGCAAGTTTCGCTTTGATGGCAAGTCTTGCTGCCTGTTCGAGTACGCCTGAAGTCAATCAACAAGCTGCTCCTAGCCCAGCATCTAGCGTTCCGGCTGCTAGTATGTCTCCCTCTAATGGCGCGATGAAAAATGATGCCATGAAAAATGATGCCATGAAAGGTGATGCGATGAAAAAAGATGGCGACGCGATGAAGAACGATGCGATGAAAGGCGACGCGATGAAGAAGGACACAACCACTAAGCCATAGTTCCTCAGATGGATCAGAGCTAAGAGTTGTGAATTAAATGTCGTGCTTGTTGACCCGAAAGCCCACCCGGAACTTAAGTTCCGGGCTGATAGCAGAAGTCCATTGAAATGGACTGAAATCCTGACCTAGTGCTCTTCAGAGCACTTTCGCTATGAGCCAGGAAATTGATTTCCTGGCGGACTCGATCGCAACGAGTTGCGATCACTGACACAGGATTTTGAACATACTCTTCGTTAGAGACAGTCTTATGGACAAACAATCGCGTCAGCGTCGTCAATTACTGCTTTATCTGGGGTTAGGTGTTGTCGGTGCAGGAACAGCCACCGCGTTTGGAGTGATTTCTAAAAACGCAAATCCGACTGCCGCCATCACAAAGCCGATCGCGCCCGAAACTTCCCATCCAACATCTACGATCGAGCCTGACACCTTAACCTCTGCACGATCCTCCCTCCCAGATTTTCAGGGAATCAGTCAATGGTTAAATTCGCCTCCAACCTCGATCGCTAGTCTCAAAGGCAACGTCGTCTTGGTGCAATTTTGGACGTTTGCCTGCATCAACTGTCGGCGCACTTTGCCTTCTGTGGTTCGCTGGCACCAACAATATGCTCAGGCGGGACTAAAAGTGATTGGCATTCATACCCCAGAATTTGCATTTGAGCGATACACCAACAACGTCAAACGAGCTTTAAAGCAACATCAAATTACTTACCCAGTGCCGATCGACAACGACTTTAAAACCTGGAAGGCATACAACAATGAGTATTGGCCTCACCTATTTTTAGCCGATCGTCAAGGTCTCATTCGCTATGACCACATCGGCGAAGGTGCCTATGACACTACTGAACAAATGATTCGGCAACTCTTGACAGAAAAAGCCTAAATTCAGATTTCACAGATGACTTTTACGCTCTCGACGGGTCTTGCTTTTTTAGCAGGTGGACTCACTGTTCTGTCGCCCTGTGTTCTACCGATTTTGCCCATTCTGATCGGACGATCGCTGCAATCTCATCGCTATGGCCCGATCGCGTTAGTTACCGGATTGATTGGTGGGTTTGCTGTCGCCGGAAGTTTGTTAGGCATCACTGCAAGTTGGCTGACTGGGGTTGCCAATGTTTTGCGAATTGGGGCGATCGTACTCCTCTTGCTTCTGGGTATCTTCGCCATCTTTCCCACTGGGAGCTATCGGATATTTGGCTATTTGCCGATCGCGTGTTGGGTAAAAGAGCCGCCTCGTGTCGGGCTGTGGGGAGAGTTTTGGCTAGGCACTCAGCTTGGGCTATTATGGACTCCCTGTGCCGGGCCGGTGCTCGGCGGAATTTTAATCTTAGCGGCGGTTGATCATCAAATTACAGGCGCATTTGGTCTGCTGATCGCTTATGGACTGGGGGCAGCATTACCGCTTTTAGCGATCGCCTATGGGGGACGAACCCTTAGCCAACGTCTAATGGGGCTACGTCGCCATAGTGCTATCTTGCAAAAAGTCGGAGGCGTACTTGTGATTGTGACCGCGATCGCAATTCTGCTCGGTTGGGATGTTCAACTTCAGCTTTGGCTGGCTCCATTTTTTCCGGTGCCATCTTTATAAAATTTAGTCAGGAGCCTCGATCGATGACTTCTTCGGTGACTGCTAAACGTCCAAAATCTCCACCCGTACCGACTCAGGCAATTTTGGCAAAGACTTTTCACTGGGTTAACATTCTCAGTTTGCTAGTGATGTTGACTAGCGGATTGCAAATTTATAATGCTAATCCTGTGTTTGGGGGGCGTGGCGGCTGGCATTTTCCAGATTTTTTATTGTTGGGTGGATGGTTAGGCGGTGGGCGTAATTGGCATTTTGCAGCGATGTGGTTTTATTCGCTAAATTTATTGTTTTATGGGTTATATATTCTGATATCTCACCGTTGGAAAAAGCGATTTGCGAGTAGTAGCGATCTCAAAGCTTTGCAAGTGAGCCAAAATGTCAAACGTAAAAATTATGCGTTACATCGATTAATCTATACCATCATCATCCCAGTGTTGCTGCTTGCAATTCTGTCAGGGTTAGCAATGTATAAACCTGTTCAGTTTCATTGGTTAGCTGGATTGTTTGGAAGTTGGCAAACGCTGCGAACCATCCATTTCATTACCGTTCCCATAGTCATTTTATTTACGGTGGTGCATTCTTTATTAGCGCTTACCGTTGGCAGCACTCGCCTCGTTAAATCTATGTTTCTCTAGAGGTTATCTGATGACTTTTAAACCCGTGATATCTCGTCGTCAACTCTTGCAGTGGTCAGGGCTTTCGGGTGCCAGCTTGCTGCTGGGTGGATGTGCGACTAGCTTATTTTCAGAGCAAGTAGGTCAGGCATTTGAGCCACTTAACCAAAATCTTCAGGCGCTGCTGTTGAGTCAAAAACCTGTGCCTGAGTTTCCGACTAGCGCGATCGAGCCAAATAAACTGCTGATTAACACTTTCGATACGACTCCGCAGATCGATCCGCTTCAGTTCCGCTTGCAGATTCAGGGAGAAGTCAATCACCCAATGCAGCTAAGTTTAGCCGATCTGCAAACCATGCCCCTCACGTCGATGGTGATCCGCCATGTGTGTGTCGAAGGCTGGGCCGCGATCGTGCAGTGGGGCGGCGTTCGATTGCAAGATTTAATTCATTTGGCACAACCTAAATCAAATGTTCGCTATGTTTATTTCAAGTCAGCCGATGGCTATTATGAAAGCTGGGATTTAGCCTCTGCGGTGCATCCTCAAACGCTCATGGTTTATCAGAAAAATGGGGCACCGCTCTCGATCGAAAATGGGGCACCGTTACGTCTCGCATCTCCGGTCAAACTTGGCTATAAACAAAGTAAATGGGTGACTCAAATTACCCTGTTGAGCCAACTAATGCCGATGAAAGGCTATTGGGAAGATCAGGGCTATGAGTGGTTTGGAGGACTGTAGAAAAATTCTGAATCAGTGACGATATAGCAATCCTAAATGAATTGGGGGATGGGCATCTCGCTCGTACAGGCTGGAGGCCTGTCCCATTCTTACAACTGAAATAGGATTGCTATAGTGATCGTGTGTGACTCATCGTAGGTGTCTACTCTTCAATGCAACTGATTCGCCAAATTCAAGAGAAAATCCGCCAACTCAGGCGTAATCACCTCGATCCATCCTCGCTTCAGTTTCGCCTGACGATCGAGATCGCAGCGCTGTCAATTTTGGGCTTGAGCAGTGTTGCCATCTGGACGAGTTGGAAAATGCAGCAAATCTTGATTGCCACGCACACGCAAAATGTGGAGTATATTGCGAGTCGCTTTCCTCGTGATGTGCAGCTTTATAGCGAGATGTTGCCGATCGAAGCTGGGTTGCAAAAGACGATTAACAATGTCTCTGTTCCGGGGTTGCTAATTTGGGTAAAAAATCCTGATGGCAAACTGTTGGCTCAATCGGCAGATTTCAATTCTATCTTTACCGCCAAAGCTGAGTTGATGTCTCTTGCAGAAATGCCACTCCAGCCCCAGGTCTATCGAGCGGGCGATCGTTACCTGGTTTTATATCAAGGGACTGTGGCGGTGAAGGGTACTCGGCTGGGCAAAGTATACATGGCACAAGACATCACCGCAGGTCAGCATGAACTGATGACTGCCATTCAAAGTCTAGCTCTGGTGTGTACGATTTCAACTGTTGTCATGATGATTGCGATCTCGCTACGAATTCGCCGCGCTCTCCAGCCGTTACACGAGATGAGTCAGATGGCTGGCATCATTTCAGCCGAAGATTTAGGAGAGGCAAAGCTGCAATTACGCCACGCGCCGAGTGAAGTTAAAGAGCTTGCAAATACTTTTAACATGATGCTGTCTCGCCTCTCAGAATCATGGGAGCAACAGCGTCAATTTGTCAGTAATGTTTCCCATGAGTTACGCACGCCGCTCACAGTGGTGTCAGGCTATCTGCAAAGTCTATTGCGACGCAGCAACAATTTAACTGACTATCAGCGAGAGGCATTAGAAACAGCCTCGTCTGAAGCCGATCGTACCATTCATCTCCTCCAAGATTTGCTAGATCTGGCACGAGCAGACAGTGGTTATGTGCAGTTTAATTTAGAATCGATCACGCTCAACGATCTGCTGATAGAAGTCGCAGAGATGTCAGAAAAGTTTAGCAGTCGTGCCATCATTCTGAATGCAGAACGATCGATCAAAGCTATCGCCGATCGCAGCCGATTAAAACGAATTTTAATCAACCTAATTGATAACGCGGTGAAATATTCTGAACCCGACCAGCCGATTACTTTAACGCTAGAGCAAACCGATCAACAAGCTCTGATTCAGGTTCACGATCGCGGTGTGGGCATTCCCCTTCACGACCAAACCCGCATCTTTGAGCGATTTTATCGAGTCGATGAATCTCGTGCCCGCTTCCCCCTGCGAGGATCTGTAGAGCAATCAAGCGGCGGATATGGACTAGGATTAGCGATCGTCAAGACGCTAGTAGAAGGCATGAACGGCAGCATTCACGTCAGGTCAAAGCTTGGAGAAGGCAGCACATTTACGGTCGCGCTACCTCGGTCTTAGATCTAATTCGTATTGCTTTTCTGCTTGCTCCCCAAAAACTCCCGTGTAGCTTTGAGACGCTTACCGAGTGAAGTATCCAGCCTGTCTATAAATCACTGCTATAGCGATCGCAGCATTAGATGATTGCTACTCGATCGCCGCGTCGAATCGTGCCGCCCTGCACCACGCTAGCGTAGATGCCGACGTGACCTTGATTGTGTCGGACGATCGTTCGCAGAATGTCTACATCATTGGGTAGTTCAGACTGCGGCATCGTAGTCATAACGCAGCGCGGACAGGGTTCAGTAATGTTGAGGCGGACTTGATCGCCGATCACCAAAGTCTTACCCACCCAGTCATTTTCCACAAACCCCGTTGCGCCGCTGATGGGCTGAATCACAAAGTTGGGGCGAAATCGTCGCGTCTCAAATCTCGACGTGGGCTTGAGAGACTGAAACTGATTGAGCGTTGCAGTCGTGAGCAGATGCACGGTTGCGGCATCAAAGAACGTGTTGGGGCGAATCGCGGCATTTGTCTCGGTGTTGGCATCCGGGATGTCTGCGATGTCAGGCGTGTACATCTCGATGCTGGGTGCTTCAGGAGGAGCGATCGAGAGCTTCACTTTGCGCCCAAAGGCTTGAGACAAAATTTCATTCACGTCAGCGGCATTGCCCATGACGATCGAGCCATCCGGTAAGGTGATTTTCACTTGGGTTGGAGAATCAAGCGCGGCACGGCAGTCAAACAAAACGCCCCATTTGCGCGGCAGTTTAGCGCTGATGATCGCACCTGTTTCGGCATCGACTAAGGCAAAGGCGCGATCGCCCATCAGTCCCCGTTCCATTACTTCGGTGGTGTTGAGTTCTTCGCCCAACATCGACTTGACTGGATATCGCCACATTGAGACGATCGAACCGACTACTGCTGCATCCGACATCACTAAACTCCCAATTTCTGCCATTCAAAAGACCGTAACATGAGCGATCGACTGCGATCGCTCATCACGAACGAATATTAACTACTGCCCTACCAAAATCTTTCAGCGTCGATAAAAAGCTTGAACTGCTTTAGAGGTTGAATTGTGGGGATTGGAAGGCGATCGCCACAATCACATAACTTTACTCTTGCCCAAGTGAAAATTTACGGAATTGCGTTGCATAACGTTGTAAACATGGGAGTAAATAAATCTAAGAGCGACAGTGGAGAATTTCCATCTCTCCAGCGCTCGTCTTAAGCCTCACAAGCCAGTTCGTTGGCTGCCCCTAACCGAGAACATCTGTTTGGAGGAACTCAAAATGGAACAAGAGAAAGCCCCCGACAATAAGCCAAAGCAAGACACTGAAAGTCAGGATATAGACAGACAGATCCTTGAGTCCGTGAATAACTCGGAAAACGAGCCAGAGCCGATCCAGGCTGGACAATCTAATGTCGAAGAGCTTGAGCCTAACTATCCTTCTATTCTTGACAAGCTCGATCAACTAAACGTTCTGTTTCAGGAAAAAATTCAAGACGACACCACCAAGGCAGTTTTGTTCGATCGGCTTTATAACCAGTTAACGGCTTATCGTGATGATTTTGTCTTTAAACACGTCATACAGCGAGTGTTGAAGGATCTGCTTCGGTTGTTTGACACCCTTGAAGATACTCTTGACGAAACAACGTTAGCGAATATGCAGCGAGAAGATTTGATTAGTCGGCTCCAGAGTTTTCAGGCACAGATGCTTAAGACGTTGGAGAGACAGGAGGTTGAGCTAATCAAACACAACGGCTCCATGCGGTTTGATGAAGCCACCCAAGAGGCAATAGATGTTCGGTTAGTCCATTCACCAGAAGACGATCAGAAAGTACTTAAAGTCCATCGGCAAGGATTTAAATACCGTGACAGCCTTCTACGACCAGAACAGGTGATTGTCGGCAGGTATGAAGGGCAAACCGTGTCTGAAGCTACAACGGATTCCAGTCAGCAGTTCTAGTCACCCAAAAGGAGAAAAAATATGGCTAAGGTTATTGGCATCGATTTGGGAACAACCATGTCAGCTATGGCGTATGTGAATGAGCATGGGCAAGCTGAGATCATCAAAAATGCGGAAGGACAGAATATTACACCCTCTGTTGTCAGGTTTGGGAAGAACGATCAGGTGGCAGTAGGTCGGACAGCCAAAAATGCCGCCGTTGCCCAGCCTAAAAATGTGGTTCAGTTTATCAAGAGTCGTATGTCTGACCCAGACTACTTGACCCCACCAGATGACAGTGGTACGACTCACCGACCGGAGGAGATTTCTGCACTAATTCTCAAGAATCTGAAGCAGGATGCTGAAAAAGCTTTAGGAGAGGTGGTGACAAAGGCAGTGATCACAGTGCCTGCCTATTTTGGGGATTTGGAGCGGCAAAGGACAAAACAGGCTGGAGGGATTGCAGGTTTTGAAGTACTGGATATCATTGATGAACCAACTGCGGCTGCTATTGCCTATGGCATCAAACAAACACAGGAAAACATGACCATCCTGGTTTATGACCTAGGTGGTGGAACCTTTGATGTCACAGTTCTACGAGTGGTTGGTGGAGGAGAACTCAAGGTGCTGGCTACTGAAGGCAATAAATCGCTGGGTGGCACATATTTTGATGAAGCGATCTGCAATTTTTTTGCTGAACAGTTTAGGTCAACTCACCAAGCTGATCCCCTAGAAAATCTTAGAACATATCAAGACTTCCGCAATAAAGCCGAAGTTGCCAAGGTAGACCTGTCTAAAGATGTGGAGATCTATATAAATCTCACCGCAGAGGGGAAGGTATTAGATATTGAGCTGACGAGAGAACAAGTTGAAAACCTGATTACTTCTGATATTGATCAAACTCAGGTTTTAACTGAGAAGGTGCTAGAAGCTGCTGCACTGAAATGGGGCAACGTGGACAAGGTGCTGTTGGTAGGCGGCTCAACCCGCATTCCGCTAGTGCAAAAGATGGTTAAAGCTCTGACGGGCAAAGAACCAGAAACAGGGATTAACCCAGATGAAGTTGTGGCAATGGGTGCAGCAATTTATGCGGCGGGTCTAGGAGGAATAACCTTACGAGGTGCAGGTGGTAAAGCGATTGCCGCTCCCAAAGTCCGCAATGTAACGGCCCACTCATTGGGCATCATTGCTAAGAACGATGCCGAGGAAGATATCAACTTCAAGTTGATTCAGAAAAACTCTGAAATTCCAGCAGAAGGGGAAGGAATTTTCACCACCTTTGAAGACAATCAAACAGAAGCCCGCATCCAGATCGTTCAGGGAGAAGATGAGAACCCTGAATATTGCACCAAAGTCGGCGATGCAGGCGTGTTGACAGGAATTCCTCCCAAATCCAAAGGGACAGCCAAGATTCAAGTGCGGTTGGGTTATGACAAATCAGGCATGGTTCGGCTCCATGCTAAAGAGTTGGAGTCTGGGGTTGAACTTGTTGCAAATATCGAAAATCATGCGCTGCTGTCTGGGGAAGAGATGAGAAAAGTGACTGCGAAAGTACAAGGGCTACGAGTAACCTGAGGAGTAAATTGATCATGAGTGATGAATACGATTACTTTGACATGTTTGATCTATCAAGACAAGATACTCGGCAGTTCAACTATGACAAGTTACAGAATTTGTTATACAAAGAAAACCAACGTAATGGGCGAAAAGCAGAAACGAGGCAATCACTACTCAAGGAAGCTGTATCATTTTTCAAAAACGAAACTGAATACCAGAACTATCTGAAGAAGCTGGATGCCGGAAACAGTTCAACCAAAGCCCCCGAACCTGAGGAGCCAGAACAACCAGCACCCGGAGCACAGCAACAAGCCGTTCCTTCCAAAACAAAATTGCTGCATAAATTAGGAGACTCCCTCAAAGGGAAACTTAATTTACCAGAAGATGGGGTTCGAGCTACAGCTATTGATCTTCTTGTAGACCATCTAAGCAACAAGCAACCTCAGGAATGGCAACCCTCTGTTAATCATCAGCCAACCGTCACTCAGCAATCCATCAACTTGAGTGGTAACTGGCGAGATGTTGATGGTGGTTTCTTTTCTGCCCTGAATTACTCAATCACTCATAGTGGAAGTTGGTTGCAAATGCAGGGGAAAACATGGGGAATTCTAGGGATGCAAGGGGAGGGAACCATTTCTGGACGATTTGTTCACATTGACTATCGGTTTGCCAATGGTGTGACTGGGCAGTTAGATCTTGAAATATCTGCTAATGGGCGAAGCTTGAAAGGGAAATGTACCAATTTCTCAACCAGATTGACTTCCGATGTCCATTTTGCTCGTATTTAGAGCAGGGTAGGACTAAGTATTTTCTGAAAGGTTGGCAGTATGAATGAAAATCAAGCGAGAGAGATCATTGAAGCAATCATCACAGCACCAACGGTGTCCTTAGCCGTTGAGTATGCTTGGGTCGATCGTCAACAGTTGCTGAGTCCCACGTGTTTTCGAGTTCTTATGACGATGCTGCAAGCAGAAAACGAGCAGTGGGGGAACAGCAAACGTTACGAGGCGTTGTTAAGGCTGAAATACTTTAGAACAGTTTTATTTCAAGCCCAATCACAGAATGCTGATGATACTGACGATAGGAGAATTACTTCCACCCTACCTGAGCTAATGGTAGTTTCGACAACCATCACAGTGGAAAATGTCATGCAACTGTTCAAAAGTGGTGACATCACTGCCCGAAAAGCTTTTTTCGCCGAGCTTCCCCGGTCTCATATGGAAAATCAACTAGTTCTCAGTTCAGAACTTGGTTTGGCGCTAAGAGGGCTAAACATTTGGAGCGATCCCTACTGTCAAGGCGGTGACATTGAACTGGGAATGGCACTTAGCAAAGCTGCATATCAACTTTCACAGCAATTATTTGACGCAAGTCAGAATCGAAACTTCCTGACCACTGCTGAAGGCGGGGCACATAATTATGCGATCGCTCTTAAAGCTTCAGGGCAACATCCTGAGGTGCTTCAGTTTACGTCAGAAGCGATTCAGTGGTTGGAAGCCAGAGAATCTAAGGACATGACACCAGAACTCCTACTAGATCAAGTTGAAGCTCACATTAACCTGGCTCAAGTTAATGCAGAACAGTTCGATCAATCCCATTTTGAGCAGGCAGAAACCCTTCTGAAGCAAACAGATTGGCAGGCACTCATTCCAGTCGATCGTCCTGCTGACCATCAGAGACAAGTGGATCTAAATGAGCGATTGGAGAATATCAAGCAATTAGTAATAGTTCTGGCACAACAAAAAACAAACTACGTTGAGACGATTAAGCAAACTCGCTACAAAATGCTTGAAATGCTTAAGTCACTTGCAGCGATCGCCCCTGAATATGCAGACTTTATCGCAGAGCTTGAACTGATGATCGATCAGGACATCCCTGGTTCCTTAGAAGAGTGGGCAATTCGATCCCAACGAGCAATGGATTGGATGACTCATGTGTTAAGTGGAGGAAACCCATCCGATATAATCAACGCATATCACGGCGATCGATCGACAGAACTTGATCCATTCCAGTTTGAGAACCCAATTCGCAATCGAGACCAACTCAGGCAGCGGTTACGACACGCTGGTCTCATCTTTTCTCCAAAACAACAACCTGAAGCTAAAGAGATTGAGCAAGCTGGATCAGTGCTGACAGATGCTTTGCAGTGGGCAAGAGACCACCACTTTGCCGAGGAAGAAAACGATGCACTATGGATCTTGTATCTGTATTACAACCGGGTTGCCCAATATCCCCAAGCAGTTGAAACTCTGAAAACGCTGTGGGCAAATCTAGAAGTAATCCGCAGTCGCATCGCCAATCCACTGGAACGCGCTGGAGTAATGGATAAATTTCCTCACTTGTTTAGCAGTCTGTGTCGATCGCTCCATCAACTCAACCGCCCGGCAGAACTAATGCAAGCCATAGAAGGAGGAAAGGGGAGATACTTAGCAGATGTTCTGCTGAAACAAACGAATCAGCTTGAACAAGATCCATCCTTTTCAATACCTACTCAATTTTTTGACAAATTAAAGGAACAGAAAAATGCTCACTATCTGACGTATTTTGTCGATGCTGAAGAAACCTATGTGGTATTAATTGCAAAAGATGGAACCTTTCATATTCCCGATGATCCGATTCCATTGGGTAAGACTCAACTTCAGGAATGGCTAGGGTACGATAACAAAGATCATGATCCTCTCAATCCTCAAAACTGGGGCAAGAGCATTAGCAGAGTAAGGTCTGTTGTCAGTGACTTAACTAATCGATTGGCTCCCTTGGTTAGCTGGCTAGAAGATCTGGTTGAGCAATCAATCCTGCAACAAGACGATCATCTTTGTTACTGTCCAGATGCTCAATTGCATTTGATTCCACTCCACTACATTCCATTCCGAGGAGAACCTTTAGTACAGTTCTTCTCGGTATCGCGGATTCATGGTGCTGCTGCATTAACAGCAATTCTCAACCGAAAACCTCTTCGTCCTGCCCAATATACTGCTGTTCGTATCTCGGCACAGAGCGATCGCAATCCTGAACTCAGTAATGTTGAAGAAAAACTAGCTGCTTTTCGTCGAGTTCCAGAGTGGCTCAGGCAAAGTCGGTTAACTGGACAAATTGTTGCTGAAGAAGATGCAGATTTGCCAACGGTTGCTGCACTTCCCTTCAAACAAAGATTGGTTCACTTTGCGACACATGGCATTTTTCCTGATCGGGATCATGAGAATCGTGAAGTTAATCCTTATGAGAATTCAGGCTTGCTTCTGGCACAACATGGACAATTACCCGCGACTAAAGAAGGAATGGATAGTTCTCTACTCACACCCCAACAGGTATTTGATCGCAAGTTGGATTTTTGGGGAAGTCATGTCACTCTGTCAGCCTGCGTGAGTGGTCTGGCAAAAGAAGGAATTGGGGGAGATGCCCTTGGGCTAGAATGGGCTTTGCTACAAGCTGGAGCAACCAGTTTATTAGCGACTCACTGGGATGTGGATGTGGAATGGGTCGCCGAGTTCAGTGAGATGTTTTATCAGAAGTGGCTATTCGAGGGAGTTTCGCGGGCTGTGGCTTGGCGCGAAAGTGTCCTGAACTTGATGAAGAAAAATTCGCTGCCTGAGTACGAAGCCACAAAACATCTTGAATACTTCTGGGCAGCGTTTAGTTTGTCAGGAGATTGGCGGTAAATATGACCTTAACTCAATTTAGGAGAAGAACTCATGACCTCTAATTTAAGCGATCGCATCAACACATTCAGTGATCTCCGGGTAGTCGAATTCCTCCAGTACTTTAATCAAAGTCTGTTGGATGGCGTGGTTGGCGACTTAGAGCCACTGTTTGAAGACATTCCACCTTCTATTCGCGAAATTCCAGGGTTTTCTCGCATTGAACAGCTTTCCCTAGAAGAGGAAGAAATCCAGTTAGATGATCAGGAATCGATCGTAGTCTCTCGCCAGATCTTGCAGGCTTTAGCACAAAATCCTAGATTGTCTCCCCTTCTAGAAAAAGCATTGGATATTTATGCCGATCGAAAAGGAGGTGCAGCAAAGAACATCCTGGCAGTTGGATTGGCAGCCTCAATGATGCTTCTGGCAGGAAATATGAGATCCTTTGAAGTCGAAGCATTTGGAGCTAAGGTAGATGTCGAGAATACCGGGGTCACTCCAGAAATGGTCGAATTCACCAAAGCCGTATTCAGCCCTCTAGCTAATTTGCCAGCCAAAGGGAAATAGCCAATGGCATCTCTTTGTCGCCTGCTATAAGATAAAACCATCTTATAGAAAACTCAGATGAGCGCACAGGCACCTTTGAAAGAACTGGTCAGACCACAAAAGCATAAGATTAAAGCAGCGGTTAAGCAGCGATTTAACGGGGCTTGTGCTTTTTGTGGATGCGTTCCTCGGTTTTTGACCTTGGATCATATTGTGGCTCGATCGAAGGGCGGGTTAGATGTGAAGTCTAATCTCGCCGCAGTTTGTCAACGCTGCAATAGAAGCAAAGGAAGCCGTCCGCTCTGGGAGTGGTGGCAAGCATCTCGCTGCTGGAATGAGGAGCGGGCAGCTCGGTTTGCCGCGATCGTTCTCGTGTGCAAGATTTAGCGATTAACTGTAGTTCCTCTTAGTTTATGTCTAGTGGTGCTAAAGCAGAGACGGCGGCTAGACCGATCACAAATAGTTGACGTTTCATGATGTAATCTCCTCAGGTTTGATTTCAGGGTTGATTGCGTTACTGGTAATGGCGACGATCGAGCCATGCTCGTACTTCTGCTTCAGAGTTAAAGAACATTTTGCGATCGAGAAGCGGTTCATAGCCTGTCCAGAAAAAATTGCCAAGCTTGTCTCTTGATTCATAGATCTTTGGCTCATTCGTCTTGAAAACTGATTCAAAGAAATTGATCAGAATTCGACCAAGATTTGATCCGAATCTGGAAAGTTTTTGGTTGCTGTAAAGCTTTTCAGCAATGAGTTCTAGCTTGTTGTAGTTTGTCTCTTTCACTTTCATGATGGTTTCTCCTGAGTATAGGTTAGCGATTGATCTTGAGGCTGCTCAGACAATGGTTTTGCCTCCAGCTTTGTCTCAATAGCGACTGCAAATTGACTGAGATTAAAGACAAGCGAATCCTGACGGACACGGGAAGCGGGATACCGTGCCGCGATCGCACAAAGTTTGCACATAGGTTTGACTCTGACTGGTTTAACGTGAATTCGATGAAGCTTTTCGCTACGGTTGCCAATCTGGGCTGCCCCCTAAATCCCCCAAAATTGGGGGACTTTGAACCTAAATTCTGGGCTTGAAGTTCCCCAGAATTGGGGGTTTAGCAGGGTGGTTTCATTGTCGTTAAAGAGAAACCGCTGAGTGGCTTGAGCCTGCTCCACCCTCCTCACGAAGTGGGGCGAAGCCCTCGCCAACCCTTCTCCCTGAATGGGAGAAGGGAGCAAAGAAACTTTCCGGCTCTCCTCTCGCCCTTGTGGGAGAACTGCTCATAGAGTTTGCGAGTGTTCGCACTCGGATCAACCCCTAACTCTTCACGCAACATTATTATGCAGCGTTGATAGGTCTGGAATGCATTGGCGCGATCGCCACTCAACGTATACAACTCTGTCAAAGCGGCATAGGCGACTTCATTCAGTGGATCGATTCGCAACAGGTGTTGGGCATAGCGAAGGGCAGCACTGTAGTCTTGTTGCGTTTACAATTGTTGGATCAGCCAGGTATAAACGCGAATACAGGCTTGATGCAGCCGCTCTTGTTCCGGTTCGATCCACTCGTCGTAGCAGTTTGGCAGCAGCTTTCCTGGGTAGACGAGTCGATCTATTTCAACTGCCCTGATCGAATGATTCCCCAAATCAGCCACAGTCCCAGAAAACTCGCGGCTGCAAACAAAACATCACTCACCCAGTAGACTTGACTCGATTGAGTATTGGCAGAAATAATGGCTGCTCCAATAATTAGCGACCCGACCACAACGCTGAACGAAAGCCGATTTGCAGACGTGTCTAGGGCCCGGCGAACTGGCTCTAGCTCTCTGACTGACAGATTCCACTGCAACGTTTCTGACGTGACGCGATCGAGCAACATCTCGACCTGACGCGGAGACTGCAACGAGAGGTTTTTGACATCCAGCACGGTTCGCAGCAGTGCCGCTAACGGGGCTTCTCCGACGATTTGACGTTGAAACACTTCCGTCATCATCGGACGAATTTTATTGGGAATATTGAAGTTAGGATCAAGGGTGCGGGCAATGCCTTCTAAGTTGGCGATCGCTTTTGCACACAATCCTAAATTGCCAGGAATGCGAATTTTGTTACTTCGCGCTATCTGTAAGACTTCGTAAACGAGCTTGCTAAAATTCACCTGCGAAATATTGAGGCTATAGTAGCGCCGCAGCAGTTGATCAAACTCGGTTTCGAGCTTGATGCGATTGACCGGGTGAGCCGGGGGAGCCAGTTGTAATACTAATTGAGTGCAACGTTTAGCATCGAGGTTGACGATCGACAAAATCAATTCCAGCAAAATTTGCTGAGTGCGTGGGTCGAGTCGCCCCACCATGCCGCAGTCAAAGAGCGCAATCCGTCCATCTCGCAGATAAAACAAATTGCCGGGGTGCGGATCGGCATGAAAAAATCCGTCGAGACAAATCTGCTGAAAAAAGGCTTTTAACAACAGCGTTGAAATTTCTTCGCGTTCTCGATCGGCATTGCCATCAAACGCCGGATTTGCAAAGTTAGCGGCTAAAAGCGGCACTCCGTCGAGCCACTCCATCACCAGCAGTTTCTCAGTGGTCAGATCCCAATTAATTTCGGGCACCGTTAGGCGATTTGGCTCGATCCAGCGAGAGGCTTGCAGATTGCGCCGCAGCAAATCGGTGTTGTGAGCTTCTTGAGTAAAATCGAGTTCGGCTCGCAGCGCTTGCGTAAATTCTTCGGCGATCGAGACAATATCGTAATATTGTCCAAAATCGGTTTGGGAAACGAGCCTGGCAATCAAGCGGATCAGGGCGATGTCTTGCTCAATCACAATCTCTAAGCCCGGACGCTGAACCTTGAGCGCCACATCTCGACCGTCTTTGAGCGTAGCACGGTGAGTTTGAGCGATCGACCCTGCCGCGACGGGTCGATAATTGACTGAGGCAAAGGTTTCTTCGAGCGATTGGTGCAACTGTTGCCGAATCACAATTTCAACTTCTAACCAATCAACGGGGGGCACCTCGGCTTGCAGGGCTGAAAGCGTGTCGATATATTCGGCGGGCAGCAGGTCAGGACGGGTGCTGAGGAGTTGTCCTAGTTTGACATAGACGGGTCCAAGCTCGACTAAGATGTTTCGCAAAACAGCAGGGGGCGGCAGTTTGGGTTCATCAACTTTGCCTCCGGTCAACAGCCGTCTCATATAGTCCCAGCCGTTGCGTAGCACGACTTCGACAATTTCGCCTTGTCGAGAGCTAGTTTGGACGATGCGTGAAAACATAGAAAAATAATTAAAACTTTAATTGAGCAATTCGTTAGGAATCAGTCTTCTCAAACCTAGCGTATGTAACGATTTTCAGCTATCTAACTTTTGAGACAGAGCAGGATAACTACTGGTTGCTTTTCTCATGGGGGTGTTCTCGATCGTTCATCTCTGCATTATCGATGAATTTGGTGTTGCAAGTAAGAGTTTAAAGGAAGGTAGGAAATTGATAAAGCGATCGCCATCTGCTACTTTCTGAGCAGGTCATATCTCCTTACCTTCTTGTTCTAAAATCTTTTATTTGTTAAAAACTTTTACTCTACTCGCCTTCCATGATGACTCAATGAACCAGCAGCCAATCTCCTTCCATCATTCTTGGCGATCGCTTTCCTATCCCATCCGGCGATGCATCCGCGCAGCAGCCTTGATCTGTTTGATTGCAGCTTTGATCGTCACAACTTCGCTTAGCGTAGTCTCGCAAACGCCACCTGTTACGACAGGTAAAGCTGCTAGCGCAGCAGTGAAATTAGATAACCAGCCTGTCTTTGTGATTCGCGACAAATCTCAGTTTGCCTCACTTGAACAACGGGCGCAGCGAGTTTCCGATCGATTGCAGCGTTTTGCTGATAACCAGTCAATTCCACTAGAGGCGATCGCAACTGCCTCGGTAGAAGGAAATTCTGTGATCTACGCTGAGGATAATATCTTAGTGACTGTCTCAGCAGCAGATGCAAAAGCAGCAGGGCTATCTCAGCAAGCGTTGACGAATGATTATTCGCAGCACATCCGGCAATCTGTGAGTCAGTACAGGCAAGAGCGTAGCGCCAGCTACTTGATCCGGGCAGCAATCATTGCTGTAGTTTGCACGATCGCTCTGATTGTGCTGTTGATCATTCTCAATAATGCAGTTCCTCATTTTCATCGCTGGTTAGATAGACAGCGAAACCGCCGGGTTCCGAGCTTGCAGATTCAAAACTTTGAGCTAATGTCCTCAGATCAACTATCAGATTTGCTGCTGGATCTGACCAGTCTGCTGCGGATAGGACTAATTCTAACGATTCTCTACGTTTATTTCTCGCTGATTCTCAACCTGTTTCCTCAAACTCGACCGCTTGCCAGCCACCTGTTTAGCTATGTCCGCAATTTAGGCGTGACGGTTTGGACTGCGTTTGTCAATTATTTGCCCAGCCTGCTGATGGTGGGGCTGATTGTGATTGCAACTTATTACCTGCTGCGTTTTCTCAAACGCGTTTTTGACGGGATCAGCCGCCGTGCCTTTTCAATTCGCGGGTTTTATCCTGAGTGGGGAGAACCCACTTACCGTCTGTTGTCTTACTTAATTATCGCGCTGGCGGTCATTGTCGCCTTCCCTTTCCTGCCTGGATCGAGATCACCTGCTTTTCAAGGGATCTCCCTATTTTTGGGAGCGCTCGTTTCGCTGGGGGCAACCGCAGCCGTTGCCAATATTGTGTCTGGCTTCATTCTGGTGTATACACGAGCATTTCAACTGGGCGATCGCATCCAAATCGGAGGCGTTTTGGGAGATGTTGAGGAAAAACTGGCACTTGTGACTCGAATTCGTACCTTAAACAATGAACTCGTGACGATTCCCAATGCTGCGCTCATGGCAGCCAATATTACCAACTATAGTGCTTTAGTGAGAGACAGCAATACGCCCCTGATTTTGCACACAACTGTTACGTTAGGATACGACGTTCCCTGGCGTAGGGTTCACCAAATTTTAGTTGAAGCTGCCCTTGCTACGGCGGATATTCTGCCAAACCCGTCTCCCTTTGTGCTGCAAACTGCTCTTACCGATTTCTACGTCAACTATGAATTGAGAGCTCATACCGTTCATCCTGAAAAGATGCCCGCCATCTATTCCACGCTTCATCAAAACATTCAAGATAAGTTTAACGAAGCAGAGATTGAAATCTGTTCGCCACACTACTCAGCGCTTCGGGATGGCAATACGACGACAATTCCAGGCAGTTATCTACCCCAAGACTATACTCCACCCAGGTTTCGAGTTGACTCGATCGATACCTCTGCCAAACTGGAAGATCATTCCGGCGATCGCCAAGTTTAGCTAGTGCAATTTTAGGAAACCTGCTTTGCAAGCGAATCGAGTAAGGGACAATCAAAATACTGACAAATTCGGACTTTCAGTTCTGGTGCAGTCAATTTGTGTGCAGATCCAGTGCCCAATTCGGATACTGTTCACTCAAGCAAATCAATCGGTTGCGTTGATGCTTTTTTAGCGCGTATTGCTCATCGGGTGAGACAATCCAAGCCTTGCCAAAGTTGCGTGGACTCTGATGCAATAGGGCGCGTAGTTGTTCTTGCTTTGCAGAATTGAACATTGGTTCCACCGTTGTCGGACAGGTCGATTGGGCTTGCAAACACTGGAGTCCGTCACGCTCAACCGCTCGAATCGTATTTCTCACCGTTTGCACACTACAGCCGAGTTGAGTGGCGATCTGCTTGGGGCGTTGATGCTTGGCACTTGAGAGCAGAATTTGACAGCGCCGTAGGATGAAGGCATCTCTGGAGCGTAATCCTTATTTGAGTGCCGTTCGTTCAATTGGACTCAAGGGGCAGACAAATAGAGGAGCTTTCATGATGCTTCTGAAAGATACAAGGGGGCTTCCCAAATTCACAATCAGAGTGAACTACTTCTGTCGAACTGACATTAAAAAAACAGAGCCAGGAAGCCTAATCATAGTCTCTTGGCTCTCTCAGATTAGGCTGAATTTGTCTAAACCATTAATGGTTGGCTTTCCTCGGTGGCTACTGATTCATCCGTAGGTTGTTTTACTCGCTCCAGCCACTTCTCAGCCTTCGAGTAGTTGTCCTTTTGCACCTGTTGAATCGCTTGCTTGAAGTTGAGCTGCACGCCCCACACATCGGTATGAAAACGGTGTTCTTTCTTCATCTGATCGAAAAACGCGGCGGCTTCAACGTGGGAGAGTTGACCGATCGTTTTAGCGATCGTCATAAACCCTTCAAACACATCGTCTGCCATCTTCGCGTCACCACAGACATAGTAATGACACTGAGGATGACTTAGCGATCGCCAAAGTGCTTGGGCGTTCTCTTGCATCAAGCCTTGAACATAGACTTTCTGGTCTGTTAAACGAGAGAAGGCAACTTGTAGATCAGTCAACACGCCTTGATTTTGCCAAGTAATCAGTTGGTCGCCGTAGAGGAAATCAGTATGATTGCGACAGCCAAAGTAGAGGCAAGCCTCCCCTAAGGTTGTTCCCTGCTTTTGCAGCGCTTCCCGATATTGTAGGAAGGCAATCAGCGGTGATACTCCAGTGCCGGGGCCGACCATCAGCATCGGGGCTTGAGCATCGATCGGGGGACGGAATCCAGAGGTGCGAACCCCAATGCGAACCTGAGAGCCAAGTTGCAGTCCAGACAGATAGTTAGAGCAAAGCCCCTGTCTCGTCTTGTTCGCATCCGTTTTGATTTGTAGGACTCCTACCGTAATTTGAATGTGCTGAGGATGCAGCAACGGACAGGAGGAAATGGAGTAGAGGCGCGGCTTTTGCTTGGGTAACAGTTCTAGCAAAACGTCTAACGAGATCGGAGCCGAAGGAAACTGATCAAACAGATCGGCAACGCTCATGCAGGTGTCGGTAATCGTCTTCCTGAGCGCCACACTGTCAGAATGATCTTCGCCCTGCCGCAAAATCTCTAGCCAGGTTTCTAAGCGATGCTTTTCTTGCGGATTTTGAGCAACGGAGTATAGGTACGCCAACAACTCGTTAAAGGGTTCGCGTAATGCCAGATCGAGTTCTTCAGAAAGTAGCTGAACAACCGTAGTCGGAACGGCAACCGGAGGCTGATCGTCTGTGGTCTGTCCATCGGGCGTGACGTACTGAGCTGTAAAGTAGGTGTTTGGAGAAACTCCAACTCGCGCACAGAGGCGATCGACCAGTTCCGGTGGATTGCAGGGATAAACGGCAACGTGATCGCCCGTTTCATACTGCAAGCTAGTATCGGCAATGTCGAAAGCGATGTAACGAGTAGAACGGCTGCCCGGAATCACTTCTTGCAGCAATTCGTCGTTGGCAATCACGGGAACGGCAATGCCACGATCGCCTGAAATAGCAGCAAGGGGCGGCAGATTCGTCTCGTCTAGGAAGGTCACGGCGAGTTTGGGAGCCGTTGCGCTTGCCGAATCGCCAGCGGTTGCATCTTCACCCAACACGCGAGAGATCAAGCCCAACCATTGCTTGAAGGTGTCTGCTTGACCTTTAATCTCATCCCCTTTATGCAAAGGAGCCGCGCGATTCGCTCCCGCTTTTGCTAAAGCTTTATCTACAGAAGTTCCCGCCGCGCAGAACTGCTCATACACGGTGCTGCCGATGCCCAATACAGAATAGTTCAAGCCACCGAGCGACCCCGCAGGCTGCTGTTTCAACCATTGCAAGAATCGCTTACCGTTGCTGGGCATTTCGCCATTGCCAAACGTCGAGGTGACAATGAGCAGCAGCTTCTCACTCGCTAGGGTTTCAACCGGGTATTCGTCGAGTGCCATCACTTTCGGGCGGAATCGCTGTAACTGCCGTGCGGCTTTACGAGCAAACCCCTCTGCGGTTCCCGTTTCAGAGGCGTAGAGAATCAAAATCCGATCTTGTCTGTCCCCGTCTTCATCCGCAACCGCCGTTAGTTTGTCCAAGTCGATGCCGTCTTCGATCGCCCACTGATCAGCGGCATGGTGATAGGCAGGCTCGAGGTAAAAATCGCGCATCTGGTGATGCCAAACCGGACAGGTACTGCCGCCTGCTGCCGGAACCACCCAACCGGAGTCCCCAGGGCATTCCCGCCCTGCTTTTTTCTCCCGCAAGTCGTGGGTGAGGAATTGACGCGATGCCGTTTGGTGATCGACCATTGTCACTTTCGCTTTCTGGAAGGAGTGGAGAATGGCCACATTGAGTTCTAAAGCCACCCGATCGCGCCACAAAGTCTGCTCAGAACTGGTGTCTAACTTCAGAACTTGGGCAATCTCCTCCATTTTGTTGTAGCGAGACTCATCGAGGAAATCTCGCATGATTTCGGTGTCCATATACCAGCCGTTGAAAGGCATACAGCCATACTGGATGCCGCCAATATGCACCGAGAAATTGCTGATCGCAGGAATGGCATACCAGCGCATCCCAATCTCTTTAACTTCTGGAACGGTAGGATGCTCAATATGCACTTCCAGCACTTCTTCTGGCTGCCAGTGATACATTTTTGGCTCCTGACCCGGAACCTCGATCACCAGAGGCAGAATGTCATAGGCAGTGCGGGGTTCTGACGGTTGCCAGCCAAATTTGATAATGGCATCGGTCAGACCCAGATTTGCCGCATCGCCCATGATGCTGCCATCAGGCATTCTATACGCCGCATAGCGATAGAGTTGCGAATTCCAGAAGCGCGAACCCCAGCGTTCTTTGGGCTGCTTGGGGCGGAAGACGGTCATCGTAATCTGCAAGTTGCCGCCGTTGGTTGCAAACTTGACGTGTTCCTGACATTCGCGGAACATCTCATCGGGGTCAGTAATGTGGCGACGATCGCGCACCACCATATTGTTCCAGGAAATTCGCCCGACACACTTGGAGGCATTGCGCCACGCAACCTGAGTGCCATACGCCAGTTCTTCATAAGTGTGGGCGTAGGTTCCCGTCGCGTTGACTTCCTCACGAATCTCTTTCCAGCGGCGCTCTTTGTCCTCCAGTTCCCATGCCTGTTCTGACGAAATCAGATCAAGGAACTGCTTGGCTTTTTTGAGAATGCGCTCTTGATTGAGCATCGGTAGCTTAATCACGCCGACGACGCGATCCATCAGCGTTTGCCATCCGTGCCGTAACTCTGGGGTAAAGTCTGTCAGGTACTTCTCAAATAGGGTAAATAGCGTATCTGTAATGGCAGGATAAGCACACGTCGGAACTTCCGCAAAACTGTGAACCTGTCCTAAAAAGCGCAGTTCTTGCAACATCTCCTCACTGCTGCCGCTCCGCAGACAGCGCACCAAAAATTCTAGCGCTTGAAACAGGTGCATCGACAGATGATCCATATCTGCCCGTCCAAAAATCGGCAACACGGAGGGATAATTCTCAAACAGGATTTGGTAAAACTCCATCCCCATTTGCTGCTTGTTTTGACCAAACACCTCCCAGCAAGCTGCCATCTCTTGCAGCATCTCTGGCGGCAGAGCATCATTGTATCGACGTACTGCCGCAGTCATCGGCAGAATAATATGAGTATCAAAGAATTTGTAGAGGGCAGAGTTTGCGCCTTTTTGCAGATCCTCGCGATCGTACTCCTCCAGATACGGAATCGATGGCAGCATCCACATCCACACCTGCCGCGCCTTGATTCAGTGCTGCGGACGTAGCCCGATTCCTGCAAAAAACTTGCCGTAATCCTCAACCGAATCCAGTCCATCGCCTTTTTCAGGCGGGATGCCCATCAAAGGTTCACCGACGATATTTTGAGTTTCGGGCTGAAGCTGGTGGATCGCGCAGTCAAACAACTCATAGAAGAAGTCGTTCATGCTATCGATCGCTTCCCCAAACAGATATTCAAGATCTGGCTCTTCTAGCAACAGCCGCTTCAGAAACGTTTCCATCTCTAGCTCTTTCCACGCCCGTAGCTTGTTCCACACGTCTTTGACGATCACTTCGTCCTGTGCAGTCAGTGGTCGGGACTGAGGTAGATCAATCTCCACTTTTTCTGCCGTGCCTTTGCGACGACGAAACCCATTCTGCTGACTGAAGACTGCAACCGTGCTGCTGCTGGCTTCACTCGTGCTTTCGGTCAACCGGACTTTCAGCTTTAGCTGCGGGGCTTGTTCCCAGGTCGTAATCGGAAACGCTAGATCGGCATTGGAGTCGCCGTTTAAAGACTCCTGGGTTGTAAAGGTCACGGTGCCCGCATCCTGCCAGGGGTTGCTAATATCGCCTTCCCGATAGCACAGAGTAAGGACGATCGTGCAGTCTCCCTGATTCTTTAATTCTACTAACCAGCTTGGCTGCATTCGGGAAAATAAATCCTTTTGCAGTAGTGATTCACCTTCCTGGGAGAGAAGCTGCACTCGGCACTTATACTTATAATGACTGGAAGCAGGAAACTCAGTAGCAGAGACTTCGGTCAGATGTACAGTTCGCGCACTGTTGAGAATTTGAAGATCAGGCATCTTGTAAGTTCAGAAGGAGCAGAGGAACCCGAAAGATTGTGAGATAGACACAAAATGTCTAAGTGTAATCTATCGCAAGTATTAAAACAGTGGGGAAGTTGTTTTCAGTCTTTTCCAAAACCTCCGAGGTTTGCGTAAGGAAATCCATCTTCAAACAAAAATTCTTTGGAGTTTGAAGGACGGTTAGCCGTGCGATCGAGCCACTCCCAGATCGAAAAAAACGAGCTAGTGTGAAAGAGGCTCCTCTGGGGTAAAAATCTTTGAACTAACGCGAGGCATGGGGATGAATCGCTTTTTGAGTGTTGCAGGAAAGCTAGTAGGTGGGTTGTTTCTATGTGGCGGCGGCACGGTGTCGATCGGGCTGCTGCTAGGTATGGCATTGTGGCATCCGACAGGTTGGGCATTAGCGGCTCTGTGGATACCAACCGTGATCTTTGGCTTGGCACCCTCCGCAGTGGGCGGGCTTCTTCTCTACGGCAGCGCTAAAGCACATCGTCACGCACTGCGAGAACGGTTTTTCCAGCTTTTGCAAGTCAATCGCGGACGGATTTCTCTACTCGATTTTGCGACTGCGACTCGGTTAGAACCTGCGATCGCGCGTCGTCATCTCGATGATTGGGCAAAAGTCTGCTCTGCCAGCTTTGAGGTGACCGATGGTGGAGACGTTTACTATGTTTTCTCGGCTGACCCGATCGCGCTTCCAGGTGATCCAAAAGGGCAGGAGTTTCGTCGGGCAGTTCGTGAGTTTATCCGCTCTTGGTAACGGTTTTTGTTGGGGTAATGCCTTGGCATTAAGGAAACCTCGATCGTCAGAAGCGATCCAGGTTTTACAGACTTGGTGGCGATCGATAAGAGTCCCTGAACTGCGAGAAACGGAATTAAGGGCGATCGCAACAATGTTGTGGAATGATGCTGCGTTACCCCTGAGGGGAACTGCGTAGCAACTACTCTTCTGTTGTCTATGATTGTTATATATGTTGGCTTTGTTGCATAAATAATCTAATCAGGTCTGAGGATTAGGAAAAATCTTTCACGAACTGGCACGACAGAAGGAGTGTTGGATCGAAGAAGGGCATTTATGTGCAGATCACGTGCATAGACTGATCTCGATTCCGTCGAACTATTCCGTGTCTCAAGGAATGGGCTTTATCAAAGGCAAAAGTGCGATCGCGATCGGAACTGTGGCAGGAAGCGGAAGAACTTTAATCTTTAGTGATTCGACTTACACAATCTTCAAGGATCTGAACTCGACTAACCCCTAGTAGAGAGTCAAGGTTGAATTGAGGGATAAAGCCGCTTCAGTTTGACGCGAGCATCTGCGGTGGTAAATCGCCAATCGACCGTGTGGTTCTGAGCCTTTCTTGACTGTTGCC